>NZ_VMMR01000088.1:13559-46303 GCF_013277285.1 Streptococcus sp. 339
TTGAGGTTGTAGATGAAGCGACGCTGACGTAGTTTGAAGAGATTTTCGAAGAGTATTAAACGGCTAGGTCAAACTTCAACTGCGGCTTAACAGGGTCATAATCTACCAACTCAAAATTCTCTGCTTTAATATCAAAGAAATTGGTCCCATCTGGAACATTCAAGACCAAACGAGGTTGGCAGTTTGACGGCTCCCGACGAAGCAATTCCTCTGCTTGTTCAAATTGATTGTCATAGATATGGAGGTTGTTGATGAAGTAGAAGAACTTCCCAACCTTCCAGCCAAAATGTTTGGCAATCATCATCTGCAAAGCCACATACTGCATAGCGTTGATGTGGTGGGCCACCAGCATATCATTGGAGCGCTGGGTCAAGGTCGCATCCAGATAGATTTCCCCATCAACACGCCGAACATCAAACATGGTCTGAAAGGCGCACGGGAGCAGCCCATCTGTTTCTTCGAAAGCTTGGTAATCCCAGAGCGAAATAATATTGCGGCGGTTCCAAGGATTGGTTTCCAACTGTTTGAGAAGCTTATTGATAATGTCGTGTTTCTTAACAACAGCACCATAGCGCTCACCAATGGTTCCCGTGTCTCCAACTTCCCAGTCATTCCAGTAGTGAACATTGTACTTGTCATTAAGCACTTCTAAGCTATTTGACTGGTCTTGGTAAATCCAGAGAACTTCTTTGATGGCGGATTTGATTGCAATGGGACGCAAGGTTGTGATAGGAAATTCTCCTTTAGATAAGTCGTACTCGGAAAAGGCACCAGTTACATACTTGGAATTAGCAACAGTCCCATCCTTGTACTTAGGACGAGCCTGCTCTGAGAAAACACCTTCCTTTAGAATGCGTTCAATATTCTCTTTAAAAATCGTATCTGCTTTTGTCATTTCGTTTCACCTCATTCATTGTCCTAACTAGTATAGCATAAAAAATAAAAGAGGAACATTACTAACTCTAGGTTAGCATTTTTCCTCTTTTATTATTTTATTGCAATACAAGTGATGCTGCTCCGATAACCCCAGCGTCATTTCCTAGAGTTGCAAGAGCCAATTTAGTAGATGTGCGCACTTGTGGGAAAGTATTTTCGTCATAGACTTTTTGAACACCTTGTAGAAGGAATTCTCCCGCAGCTGACACACCACCACCGATGACGATTGTTGATGGGTTGAGGATTGAACCGATGTTGGCACAAGCGATTCCCAAGTAACGTGAGAAGTTACGGTAAACGATCAAGGCAAGGTCGTCTCCTTCTTTTGCGAGACCAAAGACAGTCTTAGCAGTTACTTCTTCTCCGTTATCAATCAAGCGTTTCAAGGCTGCATCGCCTTCGTATTCATCCGCATAGCGACGAGTCAAGTTGACAATTCCTGTTGCTGAAGCAACTGTCTCAAGGCAACCTTTCTTACCGCAAGTACATGCGATTGGTTGATCAAAGTCAACAGTGATGTGACCAAGCTCACCTGCTGCACCAGCCACACCGTGAAGCAATTTGCCTTCTGCGACGATACCGCCACCAACACCTGTACCAAGTGTCATAAAGACAACGTCTAGTTGATTATCTCCAGCACCCATCCAGCGCTCACCAAGAGCTGCCACGTTGGCATCATTATCGATGAAGAATGGAATACCCAAGGCTTTTTCAATCTTTTCTTTAATTGGTTGAAGAGTTTTCCAGTTGAGGTTGTAGGCACCGATAACAGTCCCTTTTTCACGGTCAACCACACCTGGTGACCCCATTCCAATACCTTGGAAATCCGCTGCCACCAATCCAAGCAAGTCCAAACGGTGTTGAATAGACTCAATCATATCATCTACGATATGACTTCCCTCATCCAAAATGTTAGTCTTGATAGACCATTTTCCTTGGATTTCTCCTGCTGTTGTTAAGATTGCAAATTTGATAGAAGTTCCACCAAGGTCAATCCCAATAATCTTTTGACTCATCATACTCTCCTTTTTCATTGTCTAGTAATTGAAAATGCTTACAGTACTAGTATAACAAATTTCAGTCATTTATGCAAAGGTTTGCATTTAGCTAATATAGATTTTTAATCCAGATAATCTCCACCATCAAATCCATAATATTCCTCCAGTGTCAAACCACTTGCAGCAATCTCTTTTGCTTCTTTTCCAATGTAACGTAAATGCCATTCCTCATGCATATAGCCTGTGACACTCTCTTTTCCACGGGGATAGCGAACAACAAAACCATAGTCTGGTGCATAATCCAATAACCATTGAGCCGCACCAGCATCTTCAACTAATTGACCATCTGTGCCAATCACATCAAAAGCAAGTCCTGTCTGATGTTCGCTATATCCAGGACGGGCGGAATAACGATCCGCAGCAGCCTGACCCTCTTGGTTCACATAACTTTGATATAATTGTGCTTGAGTTGCATAACTTCTAAAGCCACTATAATTATCGCTAATAGCGTATCCTTCCTTCTGCATCTGTGCAATCAGTTTTAAAAAGGCTGCTTTTGCAGTAGCATTTTCACCTGGATAGTAATCTTTAGACATAGGATAATGTTTATTGGCAACTATGATTTCATCATACTTTCCTTGAAGGCTATAATAAGAACCTTTATTGCTTACTTTTGAATTAGCTTTCCACAAACCAGTCGCACCAACATAATAACGTCCACCATCAACCCATTCATTGACAGCCATTTTACCATCTGATTTTAGATAATAATTCCCTTGCCATGTATTATAAGCATAAGATCCATCTGATGTCAAATAATACCAAGTTTGGTAAGAAGAGTCATAAACCCATTCACCTTTAGCCATTTTACCATCTGATTTCAAATAATAGTTTCCTTGCCATGCACTATAAGCATAAGATCCATCTGATGTCAAATAATACCAAGCTTGATAAGAATCATCATAAACCCATTCACTTTTGGCCATCTTACCATCTGATTTCAAATAGTAATTTCCTTGCCATATACTATAAGCATAAGAACCATCTGATTTCAAATAATACCAAGCTTGATAAGAAGAGTCATAAATCCATTCACTCTGTGACATTTTACCATCAGCTTTCAGGTAATAGTTTCCCTGCCATGCATTTTTCACTAGATTTCCATTTCCATCAAAATAGTACCAAGAACCGTCCTGCTTAACCCAACCACTTGCTGTGGATGAAGTTGTATCAGTTTGAGTTGTAGCCGCTTGTTTTGCTTTAAAAGCACCCTTAGGAGCATTTTTCAATTCGCAAGCCACACCGTCATGATCACGGTATAACTTGGCAGAATAACCGGGGTCTCCCTCATGAATATCCGCGTATCCATTCGCCCAAGCTTCCTTACAACTCGAAAAATGAATGTTTTCCTCTGCTAACACAGGTTGTGAAAACAAGGCTAAAATTGACAACGTCACCAGACTCATTTTTAAAAATAGACGTTTGTTCATTACTTTCTCCTCTAACGATGTTATCGATTTCAATATTATTTTATCAAACTTATTTCAGCAATTCAAGGAAACTTCTGGTCTTTTCTACAAACTCCTTTGGTTTTTCCTTATTCAAGACATGAGGGCCATCTGGGATAATCTGAAATTGGGATTCTGATATTAGTTTATGAAGACTTCTCATAGAACTAAGATTCGGTTTATCTTTGCTGCCACAAATTAGTAAGGTTGGATAGGGGCAATTCCCTGCTATATCCGTTAAGTCAAGTGTCTTCAATTCTTTGGAAATACCTATTATAAAAGTCTTGTCTGCTCCCTGTTTTTCAAATACTCTTTTGGGAAGTAGTTTAAAAATCAGCAACTGAAGATAAAATAGGATATTCCCTGCTAATTTAAGCGGGCATCCTGACAGAATCAAAGCTCGAAGATTTGGTGAATCGTAACTGGAAAGTTCTAGTGTCAGGGCAGCACCTAAGGACAATCCAATCAAAACAAAAGGTTCTGTCTCTTGAGCTAGGTGCTGATAAACTCGCTCTTTAGCTTGTTGATAGTTACTAACTCCAGAAGGAAATAACTCGATAGCCTCAGAAGGATAATCTGTCAGTAGATTCCGAACTTCTTTCCAAGACTCTTCTGACTGCCCTAACCCATGCAAAAATATCAATTTCATCTAGTTCTCCTCAAGGCTTAGTTCATACAAGCCTCTCACTGCATTACAGCCGTAAATAGCTTCTGCTTGGGTTAAATCTGCCAAGGTCAAGACTTTCTCTTCTACCTGTCCTGTTTCCAGCAAATGCTGACGGTAAATTCCTGGCAAGATTCCAAGTCGGATAGGCGGTGTGTAGAGTTTCCCAGCAATTTTCAAAACCAGATTTCCGATAGAGGTTTCAAGCAGTTCTCCTGACTTATTGTAGTAAATGATCTCTTGCTCCCCTAAACTCAAGTATGGTCTATGAGTCGTTTTAAAGTGGGTAAAAGCTTGCTGCAAATTGGCTTCTTGCAGACAAAGTTTAGCCTGGCAGAACTGTGGACTAAGGGGTGTTAATACTTGACGATTGACTTCTATCTCTCCAGATTTGCTAAGGCTGATTCGCAAGCGGTAATCTTGATTAGCATCACAAGTCTGACACTCTTCTTCAATCTTTTGTCTCAAAATTTCTGGGTCAAAAGGAAAGGCAAAATATCGACTAGCTTTTATCAGTCTTTCCAGATGTTGTTCTTCAAACAGCAGTTGTTTTTGGCTGATTTTCCCAGTCGTAATCAGCTGAAAACGAGCTTGTTTACGATAGAGAACAGCCGCCTTTTGATGAACCTCGCGGTATTCAGATTCCCAAGTGCTATCCCATGTAATGCCTCCGCCAACTCCATAGATGGCTTTCCCTTGATGCAGTTGAATGGTCCTAATGGCCACATTAAAAATCCGTCGTCCATTTGGAAGCAAGAGACCAATCGTTCCACAGTAGACTCCACGCGGTTGTGGCTCCAAGTCCTTGATAATCTCCATTGTCGCAATTTTCGGTGCGCCCGTTATGGATCCACAAGGAAAGAGAGAGCGAAAAATTGTAACTAAATCAACATCTACTCGCAACCGACTCTTGATGGTCGAAGTCATCTGCCAAACAGTTGAATACTGCTCTACCTGACACAGACGCTCCACGTGCTCGCTCCCCACCTCAGAAATACGGTTCATATCATTGCGCAAGAGGTCCACAATCATCATATTTTCAGACCGATTTTTAGGATCCTGCTCCAACCAACTGGCCTGTTCAAGATCTTCTTGGTCAGTTACCCCACGCTGAGTCGTTCCCTTCATCGGTCGCGTTGTCAACTCGCGGTCATTTTGCTCAAAAAAGAGCTCTGGGCTCATGGAAATCACTGCCATCTCATCATGTTCAATATAGGTATTGTAGCCCGCCTCCTGTTCTACCACCATACGATTGTAGATAGCAAAAGGATTGGCATTTAAGTCTTGTTTGAGTTGAACGGTGTAGTTGACCTGATAGGTGTCTCCCTGCCGCAAATGATGATGTATCTGTGCAATAGCCTCTTCATAGTCTGCTGCAGACGTTACTTCCTGCCAATTTGAAGGCAAATCAACCTCATCATAAGTCAGAGGAATAGGGGATGTTTCTACGCTATCATGAACAGTAAAGTAAAGCAAGTACTCACCCAGTAGGGGATCCTTGTGAACTGCAAACTTCTCCTCAAAAGCAGGTGCAGCCTCGTAGCTGACATAGCCCACCACATAATAGCCCTGCTCTTGATAGCTTTCCACTTGTGACAGCAAGGCTGTTACTTCCGCTAAATCTCTCGTTTTTAACTCTTTGATAGGCTGGGTAAAGATGTATCGCTCCCCCAAAGCCCTAAAATCAATCACTGTTTTTCTATGCATACCTTAAGTATAGCATAAAAAGGCAGATACAGACAAAGCTGATCTACCTTTTTACTCATCTATTTAATACAATCTATGCTTTAAAAAGTTTTCCTGAGAATCCGTCTGATTTTTGAAGAAGTTGTTTATAAACTTTTTCTTTAAGTCTAACAGTATTGTCGAATTTATTCCCTTGCAAATCTTTTTCAACAGCTTCGTTGAATAATTCTTTAAGTCTAGCGTAAGTCGAAATTTTCTCACCATCGATTTCGATTTCAACAAAACCGTTCTGAGCTTTATCGTATACTTCTTTATACCATTCTTTCTTCCAAGCTTCAAGTGATTTGAATTTACCACCAGAAACTTTATCGATAATGAAGTCATCACCTAGACCTTTATGTCCCGCTTTTTGAGATTCTTGTTTATATTTATTCGAAGCATAACCTAGGAAACCATTTAAGTACCCGAAATAACCCCACATACGGAATGTGTTGTGCTTGAAGGAGATAGAACCAACAGCACTTTGACTTGTATTACCACCGTAAATACCAGCCATCATACTTACTGTTTGATATGCCGTATCAAAACCTTCGGCGCGATAGTATTTGTTATCAGGCATATTATGTTTCGTTACATAATTACCATCTACAAGGTCATCAATACTTGTCAATTTCTTCTTATTCTCTTCGTCATTCAAGTTACGAAGCAAGTCCCATTGGTGTGGTTGCCCAACTAATCCATTTCGGTCAGCTTTTTCACGCCATTTTTTGTCCATCTTCTTGAACCACTTGTCGTTAGTTCCTTGGTTTTTAGCGATAACAGCATCAGCCTCTAAATGGTCAAGCATCATAAGCGCTTCATTGTAGTTCTTCATGTAATGGTCAATCTTCTCACGACTGTCTAACAATCTAGGATTGTAATTGTACCATTGTTTACCGTCATTTGGTCGTTCATAAGCCATATTAAGACCTAATGCACCATAATCCCCATTTGAACTTGTCACAGCCGGTGATTGCAACATACCTTGAGCAAACGCTTCTACGTCAGTACCTTCACGGTGTCGCCATCCACCTAAATATGCCATACGGTCATTAATGTGTGTCGTTTCATGCGTAAACGCAGATGTACCGAAATCTGTAATCATGCTCGATAAGATATAGTATACCGCTTCTGAATTTTGTGGATTATCAAAGATATATGCGTATGCCCCCGTACCATTATTTCCATGCCATTTACCTGTAGGTCCATAGAACTCACGAACTGGTGCATAATCACCATTTTTATGGTGACCCATGCGATCTGACCAACCATATCCCCAAACATCTTGACTATCCCAGATTGCTGATGGAACCATATTTTCAGATTTGAGCAATCTATCACGTACATTGTCAGCAGCAAGTCTAGACCAGAAGTCTAAGTAATTGATTTGCTCTTGCGCACGTAAATCAATTTGTTTTTTGAACTCTTCACGTTCTGCTTCTGTGTTCTTATTATATTTCTCAAACGAACTAAACGCTAATGTGTTATACGTAGAAATCAAGAACATATGAGCTTTCTTCGTGGTCAATAATGGTAAGATGTATTTACTATGCTCACCATTATTAATGTTTTCATACAAACGATATTTTTTGCCAGCAAATAATGGATTTGAAGATTGTTTTTCAACAATATAGTTGGTATTCGATACAGCTTTTTTATACCAAGTATTGATGTCAGTTTCTTCTGTGAATAAACGCATATTATAGTTTAAGAAACCGTTTAACTCACCGATACCAATCGTTCCACCAATTACTTCACGATAAGCTTCTAACGTTCTGTTACCTTTAATATTGTGTTCTCTTGAACCAACTCTAATCAAGAAGTCCAAGACACTAACATTCTTACCATAGAAGTCCGGTTTGAACATCATAATATCCTTCATAGACTTTTCATCATATTTGAATCCATAGTAGCGATTTAGATAAGTAAGACCCATCATAATCTTAGCTTTATTATCTTCTACTTTTTTAAGAAGAGCTTTCATAGCAGCATCGTCTCTATTTAACTGATGATCTTCATTTTCCACTAAAGCTTTAACAAGTTTATCAAGATTTCCTCGAACCTCTTCAAAACTTTCTTCAAGGAACAGATTTTTAATGTAATTATTCTTATGATTCTCACTGTTTTCCTCAGCTCTATTACGTTTATCCATAATATCTCTTACTTCAGGAGAAATTAGATCAAATGATGACAATTTAGCTTTAATATCACTAATTAACTGAGTTCTATCTTTATCAACCATATTTGGTGTGTAGACAATATCATCTAATCCAGAAATACTATATTCACGAACTTGTGCTACTTTAGAATCCTTAGATGTAACGCCCATTTCTTCTTTTGTACTATCCGCGTAGTGAATCATAATCTTATCAACATCAGATAAATCAGTTACAAATCGACCGTCTTTCATACCTGTAACAGATAATACTTCTTTAGTTAATAGGTTTGATCCCGTTGGAATCTTATTTCCTTGGTTTACAATCCATTCTTTATTGTAGAACGGTTGAAGTTTTTCGATATTACGGTAGGCAAGTTCACGAGATGCATCATAATCTTGAATATCTTTGTAAGTGTCAGATTTTGGCTTAACATTATTTAATGTATCTGAAATAAGAGGATTGATAACATAATCATTAGCTGTAATTCCTAATGTTGCAATTTTCTGGTCAGCTTCTTCTTGAGAAACTTCTTTAATTCTGTTAGAAACAGAGAATTTAAATGAACGGTTACCTGTACTTACATCTTTTACGATAAAGTTACGTTCTAAAGCGTTATTTGAGAAGTATCCACCATCTGCGTCAATATCTTTAGATCCATAGAACACTTCACCATTTTCAACTTTCATCATAGACACAGAGTCTGCAACTTTACCCCATGCCCAGTTCTTACTAAGGAAACCACCTACTTCAACAGGTGTATTTACCTTAATAGTTCCTTTAGTAACAGCATTACGAACAGAACCATATTTACCAATTCCGTTAGGATCCCCACTGTTATTTGATCTAGCAACAAATCCACCGATACGAGCTTTATTAGCAACTATATCAGCTTCTACATATCCTTTATCAACATTACCTTTCCAGATTTCACCAACCATACCAGCGAAATCCCATCCTCTATCACCTACACCAGTAAGTTTACCGATATAAGCAACATTAGTAAGTTGCCCACCGTTATCTAATTTGTTAACAAGTCCGGCAATTCCATCTCTACCAGTAATGCTACCAGTTACTTTAATATTCTCAACAGTGGCATTCTTAACAGTTCTAGCAAGAGCAGAAATGTTATCAATCCAAGGCATATTAATATCGACATTAGCTAAGTTAACATCTTTAACCGAACCACCTTCAATGTTATCAAATAACTGACGAGCCATATTGTGGATTGTGTATTGTTTACCATCAACACTTGTTAAAGTCCCACTGAATTTACCAGGAACATATTGTTTATTTGGTGTTGGTACATTAGCTGCATTTAGATCTGCACCAAGTTTGAACTCACCGCTAGGGTTAGCTTGCATATCTTTTACAAGCTCATTGAAGTTGTAGTAAACATTACCTTCTTTTGCTTTTTGTTTTTCAAAGTAATGAACATACTCTTCGCTAAGTGTGTTATCAGCATTACGTTGAACTAAGTCTGGTGCTTTGGCAGTAACTTTATATAAAGTTTTTCCGTCTTTTTCTACTTCTTCAATCTTGTCAACAGCAAGTCTTGTAACTTTGTTGTCATGAGTTGTAACTCGTAGGTAAAGTGAAGCAACATTCGTTGGTTTTTCTGAAAGTAAACTTGAGTCAGTTTCAACACCTGCATCGTCAACACTTATTAAACTTGTTTCTTTAATATTTTTAATTTCAACTTTTTTAAGGTCTAATTGAATTGGTTGATCAGCTAATGTTTCAGTCTCTTCACCGTTACCTCTATCGTAAAACATAGTAGTAGATAGAGTATAACCTTTGAAGTATTCTACATTGTCTAATAAAGCATCTAGATTATTTTCTATCAGATTTACAGTCTTAACAACTTGTCCATCTTTTTTCAGGGTAGCTGTGATTGATTTAATTTTTGTCTTAGTTGGATTCTCTAGAGAATACTTAGCAACTACTTCTTTATCTAATACTTTCTTATCAGTATTTACAAATGTTAATACTGGTTTTGCAGATAATGGAACTAAGTTTTTGATAGCTTCTTCTAATCTTCTAGTAGCTGCATCTACTTTACTTTGAGTAGCAGTTTCATCTGTATTTACAGGAGTTAGCGCTGTAAGAGCTTCTTCTAAAGATTTCCATGTTTGAGTAGTGTATTCTTCTTTACGTTTGCTGTTAGCTGTGTTAATAGCCGTTTGTAATGCAGTTTTATCTACAGCAAGAGCTTTAATAGCGTCTTGAAGAGCTTGAGTAGCCGCATCTATTTCACTTTGTTTAGGAAGAGGAGTAGTTCGGCTGTTGATTTCTTTTGCTTTTATTTCAGCATTTTTGAAGTCATTCCAAGTTGTTGGACTGTAGTCAGCTTCTTGTTTAGTTTCTGCTCTTGTTATTTGTTCTTGTAATTTTGTTTTATCAACAGTAAGAGCATCGATAGCAACTTTAAGTTTTTCAGTTGCATCCTTGATTTGAGCTTGAGTAGCTTTGTCGTTGTCTTTTACAGCTTGAGCGTCAGTTTTCGCTTCTTCTAGAGCGCTCCAAGATACAGTACTGTAGTCAGTAGCAGTCTTAGACTGAGCATCAGCAAGTTGTTTTTCAAGTTCAGTCTTATCTGTATTTAATCCAGCAATAGCGGCTTTAAGTTTTTCGTCAATGTGATTTACTTCGCTTTGTTTTGTTGCTGGGTTGCTTGTAACTTCTTCAGCTTCAGCTAGTACAGTTTGAAGATTTGCCCAAGTTGCATCGCTGTAGTGTTCTTTAGTTTTTGATTTCGCATCAGAGATAGTTTTGTTTAAGTCTGTTTTATCAACGCTTAGAGCGTCAATAGCAGCTTTAAGTTTTTTAGTAGCTTCGTCGATTTGAGCTTGAGTAGCGGTAGCCTTATCTTTTACAGTTTGAGCGGCATTTTTCGATTCTTCTAGAGTGTTCCAAGATGTAGTACTGTGGTCAGCTTGAGTTTTTTCGTTTACAAGATTCAGTTGTTTTTCAAGTTCAGTCTTATCTGTATTTAATCCCGCAATAGCGGCTTTAAGTTTTTCGTCAATGTGATTTACTTCGCTTTGTTTTGCTTCTGGTTTGCTTGTAACTTTTTTCGCTTCGGCTAATACATTTTGAAGGTTTGTCCAAGATGCATCACTGTAGTGCTCTTTAGTTTTTGATTTCGCATCTTCGATAGTTTTGTTTAAGTCTGTTTTATCAACAGTAAGAGCGTCGATAGCAGCTTTAAGTTTAGCTGTCTCGCTATCTACTTCAGGTTGTTTTACAGAGTCAGAAGCATATACACCTTTTGCAGCTTCTAAAACAGATCCAAGAGCATTGTAACTTGCTGTAGAATAATCAGTAGGAGAAACTGAACTAGCTTTATCAATTTGATTCTTTAACTCACTTTTATCAACTGGTTCTTTAGTACCAACACCCTTTATTTCATCTACTGGATTGGTTGTTATTGTATCCTCTAGTACTTTACTGGACTGTCTACCATCAGTAGTAGTGACTTCAGTTAAAATAGTGCGTTCGCCAGCAACACCTTCTCGAATAACCCTTGTTTTTCCCTTAGCGAGGTTCTCATCATCTTGCTCAACTGTCTTAAAAGGCACAGGCTCTTTAGTTACTATAACTTCAGACTTAACCTCTATTACATTTAACACACCTTCTTCAGGAGTTGTTTTATGTTCTACTGCTGGCTGTTCTACTTTTGTTTCTTCATTCTGATGTTCTGCTGGTTGAGCAGCTGGTGAAGTTTCTGTTGGTTGACTTTCTGGTTCAACTTGAGCTTCTACTGGTTGTTCTTCTTGTTTCGGTATTTCTTCCGCAGTCTTCTCTTCTTTAGAAGCTTCTGGTTGCTTTTCTGGAGAGACTGGTGCCATTGGTGCCGTTTCGTCTTCACTTGGCGCAACTGGTTCACCTACTTGTTCAACTTTTGGTTCCGTTTGTTTTTCTACAGCAGGCGTTTCCACTTTTGGTTCTTCAACAGATTGATTAACAGTCTCCTCTTTTGATTCTACTACTTCTGGCTGTGCATCTTCTTGTTTCGGTGTCTCTTCTGCTACCTTATCCTCTTTAGGATCTTCTTGTTGTGATGATTCTTTTGGTGTACTTGGTTGCTCCGGTTGTGTAGGTTGCACGGGTTGTTCTACTGGTGGTTCAACTTTTGGCTCCTCAGCTGGTTTATCTGATGGTTGACTTTCCGATTTGACTGGTGCTTCTTCATCTGTTTTTGAATCAACTACTCCACTTACTTCTTCAACTGGAGCTGATTCTGCTGAAGCTTCTTTCCCCTCTTCTGCTTTAGGAAGGGTGTCGTCAGTAGGTTTTACCTCCGATTTTGGTTCTTCCTTTGGATTTTCTTCTGTTTTAGGAGCTTCTTCTACTGAAACTTCCTCTACTCCTGCTTGGGTTTCTACCCTAGGTTGTGCTGGAGTACTTGTTACTTGGGGATTCTCAACTTCGACCACAGTTACCTCTTCAGGTTTAGCTGAGTCTTCTTCTAAAACAGTGTCCAAGCCAAGCGTTTTGAGGATGTCACCTGATAGATAACCAACATAACGATAACCATCCATTTCAACAACACCCTCTCGACTAGCCGGTGCTAGAGTAGCAACTGAATCTACAGCTCCTGCACTAGGAAGGACTACCAATCCCATAGCTCCAACTAGAAAGACGCTGGCAATTTTCTTTCTCTTGTAGATTAAAAGCAAGCTCCCAACAGTCAGCAAACCAAAAGCTGTCAAAACAGATGCTTCTGTCCCTGTTTGTGGCAGCTGATTTTTTTGATACACCAAACCATAAACAAGTTCATTTCCATCAGGCTTTCCTGTCTGAATTAAATCTTTAGCTTCTTGTGAAATAACCTCTTTATCTACATAGTGATAGGTGGCTGCGTCCACTACAGAAGGAGCCATCAAAAGGCTTCCAAGAAATACAGAACCTACAACTCCCTTAATCTTACGAATTGAAAAACGGTCTTTTTTAAACACTTTCATCTCCTTTATTTATTCTCACGACTTTCTGATAGAATCTTGCGGATAGTGCGCACGCGCACCTCCGATTAATTTTGGACGACTAGCCAGCGCCGTTACATGGGCATGACCAATCTCTCTCAAAAGAGGGCGAATCGGAACCTGAACATGCTTGACATGCATACCAATTGCAGTATCTCCGATATCCAATCCAGCATGAGCCTTGATAAATTCAACCTCAACTGGATCTTGCATAAACTTAAAGGCTGCCAATTGACCTGAACCTCCTGCATGGAGAGTAGGAAGGACACTGACGATTTCCAGACCAAACTGCTCTGCCACCTGACGTTCAACGACGAGAACCCGATTGACATGCTCACAGCCTTGAACAGCTAGATGAATTCTTTTTTCTTCTAGGAGATCTAGGATGGTCTTCACAATGATTTCGCCAATTTCTTGGCTGGATTCCTTGCCAATCTGACCACCTATCACTTCACTAGAGGAAAGACCCAAAACAAAGATAGATCCTTGCTTCAAATTGGCCTTTTCTAAAACATCTTTCACTATCTGACGTGTTTCTCTTTGAATCTGTGTCTCGTTCATCTCTGCTACCTCTTTTGTCACTATCTATCATACCGTTTTTTCTTGTTTTTAGCAAGATAGACGACCTGGAAAGCTTGCCCAATTACGCATAAAACTCCCAGAATTGACTGGGAGTTAACTAGTTTCTATTCTATTTATGTATATTTCAATCGTCGTTCCTTTGTCGGGTGCAGAATCAATCTTCATCTGGTAATGTTCTCCAAAATGAAGTTTGAGACGCTGATCGACATTTTGAAGACCAACTCCCCCACGTTTGAGTTGACTTTGACTACTATCACCAGCATCTTGGAAGCCAACTCCATCATCCTCAATGCGGATGACCAAGCCTGTATCCTGTTTCTGGACAGAAACTCTAATATGTCCCTGACCTTCCTTCTCCTTGATGCCATGGTAAAGAGCATTTTCCACCAGAGGTTGCAAAACCAACTTGGGCAAGACTAGGTTATCAAAGGCAGGATTTTCAGCAATCTCGTATTCCAGCTTATCTCCATAGCGTTGTTTCTGGATAAAGAGATACTGGCGGACATGATTGATTTCATCAGACAGGCAAATCAAGTCCTTACCTTGATTGAGTGCCAAGCGGAAATAGGTCGCCAAGGACTTGGTCACCTGAACCACTCGCTGACTATCCTGAAATTCAGCCATCCAGATGATGGTATCCAAGGTATTATAGAGGAAATGAGGGTTAATCTGGCTTGATAGGGCTTGAAGTTGGTACTGACGGGTCGTTTCTTCCTGGCTACGAATAGCTACCATCAACTGATCAATCTGATCCAACATGGCATTAAATTGGCGAGTTACTTCTCTCAGTTCATAGGCACCAACTTCCTTGGCACGAAGATTTTGAGCACCAGAAGCAATTTCCAACATGGTTTCTCTCAAGTCCCTTAAAGGAGCAATCCAGCGTTTGAGACTTAACCAAACCAAGAAGAGACAGACAAGAAGAGATGTGACACTTGCCCCAAGCAAGGTCCACATGAGTTGACTCCGAACCTGGTCTAACTTCTCCAGCGAAGACACGCCAAGCACCGTCCAATCAGTTCCTGCAATCTTTTCTTGACTGACGTAGGATTGGTGATCTAGCGTATAGCCCTGACCCGTCTCGATGTAGGATTTCATGGCCTCCATTTCGCTAGACGAACTATAAACTGTGTGTTGAGGATGGTAGACAAATTCATGATTTTCATTGATGATAAAGGCAAAGCCCTGCTGCCCCAACTGAAGTTGGTTAAGATAGGCTTCCAGAGTTTCATAAGAAATATCCAAACGAAGCACGCCCAGATTAGCTCCCTTTGCATCAAGAAGTTCTTGAGTGACAGAAATGACCCATTGACTATCTGATTTACGAGCTGGAGTCAAAATAGGCATGGCTCCCTGATGAATGGCCTTTTGGTACCAATCCTCAGCCATCATATCTGAAGAAGTTTTCATCTGAACACTGTCATCTGTAGAAATGACCTGACCAGATTTGGTCACCAAAACCACTGCTTTCAAGTCCTGGTCTGCCTTTAAGATGGTCAAAAATAGATCTCGGATTCCCTTGACCTTATCTTGACTGGGATTCTCAGCATAGGCTAGGACATCCGTCTGCTGGGTCAAACCGGTCGAGGTGGTTTCTAATTTTTTAATATAAGACTGAATAAAGTGGCTAGTCTGGCTGATGGTCGTTTGGCTGTTGCCTTCAATGGTGGTCTCAATGGCTGAAGAACTAGATTGATAGTAGAAAGTCCCGACCAGAGCTAGGAGAATAAGAAAGACCAAAAAGATGGAAATAACCATTCTGACTAAAAGAGAAGAACGCTTCATCGACCTTCCCCCTTCTTAAACTGACGAGGTGTCACACCTGCAATCTGTTTAAAACGTTGGGTAAAATAGTTCATATCTTCAAAACCAACCTTTTCAGCTATCTCATAAATCTTCAGATTTGTAGTTAAAAGCAAAAGCTTGGCTTGTTTGACACGTTCTCTCACCAGATAATCCTGAAAAGGCAGGCCCAGCTCTTTCTTAATCAAGGAACTCAGATAAGTCGGACTAAAACCTAAGTCACTGGCCAAAGACTTTAAACTAAACTGGCTATCAGCCAGATGGGACTGGATTTTCTGGGCCATGTTTCCTTCAAACTTATCGGCCAATAAATCTTGTAACTGCTCTTCCTTCTCTTCCTTATCTAGTTTTTGCTTGATTTTCCCCAACATTTCCTCAATATCCTGACGAGAAAAGGGCTTGAGCAGGTAGTCATCCACACCGAGTTTGACAGCAGACAAGGCATAATCAAAATCATCGTAGCCAGTCAAAAAAACTAGATGAACCTGAGGATAGGTTTCCCGAACCAGACTGGCCAACTGGATGCCATTTAGCTGAGGCATGTTGATATCGGTTAAAATGATATCTGGCACCTGTTTTTGGATTAATTCCCAAGCCTGCCTTCCATTTTCAGCCTGACCGATGATTTCCATATCGTAGGCTGCTACATTGACCAGTTTAGTCAAACCTTGTCTTACCAGATATTCATCTTCTACAATTAAGATTGTATAGGTCATGCTTCTCTCCTTTACCACTTACTAGTATCAGTATAGCAAAATTCTCCTCTCACTGCTTAGGAAAGACTTCTTATACTCAATGAAAATCAAAAAGTAAACTAGGAAGCTAGCCACAGGTTTCTCAAAGTACCGCTTTGAGATTGTGGATAGAGAGACTGGGCAAAAAGTCTTTTAAATTAGAAAACGCATAGTATCAGATGTTAAAAATTCTTGATATTATGTGTTTTATTGTTAGAAAATTTGCTTTATTCTCTCCTCAAATTGAGTTTTTGCCCAGTCTCAACCCTACCCACGGCAAGGCGACGCTGACGTGGTTTGAAGCGATTTTCGAAGAGTATTAATCAACATAATCTAGTAAATAAGCATAGCCTTTTTCTTCCATTTGGTCTTTGGGAATAAAGCGGATAGAGAGGCTATTGATACAGTAGCGTAAGCCGCCCTTGTCCTGTGGACCGTCCGTAAAGACATGGCCAAGGTGAGAATCTCCTACTCGACTTCTCACTTCCATGCGCGTCATATTGTAGGACTTATCTTCCTTGTAGGTCACAACATCTGGACTGATTGGTTGGGTGAAACTAGGCCAACCACAACCAGACTCAAACTTGTCCTTTGATGAAAAAAGAGGTTCCCCAGTTGCTACATCCACATAGATACCAGATTCAAATTTATCCCAGTAGCGGTTTGAAAAAGCCCGTTCTGTTTGATTTTTCTGGGTAACTGCATATTCCTCAGGTGACAGGGTCTTTTTCAATTCTTCATCACTTGGTTTGGGATATTTGCTGGCATCAATGACGGGATAGGCAGCCTGATTGACATTGATATGGCAGTAGCCATTTGGATTTTTCTTGAGATAGTCTTGGTGGTAATCCTCTGCCACTACAAAATTCTTCAAGGTTTCCTTTTCAACTGCTAGAGGTTGATCGTATTTCTTAGCCACCTCATCAAAGACTTGGTTGATTACCTCCAAATCCTTGTCATCTGTGTAATAAACACCAGTACGGTACTGGGTTCCTACATCATTTCCTTGTTTATTTTTGCTAGTTGGATTGATAATGCGGAAGTAATGAAGCAGGATTTCCTTGAGGGAAATTTGATTAGCATCATAGGTGACATGAACAGTCTCCGCATGACCTGTTTGGTTAATCAATTCGTACTTGGTTGTTTCCCCTCTACCATTTGCATAGCCTGAAACGGAATCTGTTACCCCAGGAACTCGAGAAAAATACTCCTCAACTCCCCAGAAACAACCACCAGCTAGATAAATTTCGTGCAAATCTGCATCTTTACTAACTTCTGTTTTTTTCACTGTTTTTCCTCCTTGGCTAACTGCCGCTTTCTCAATTTGCGAGGCATCTGTCTGCCCTGCATTTCTCATCAATAGAAAATAGAAACCGGTTATGGCTAGAAAAAATACTCCTAGCAACATGATGATTTTTAACTTATCATTCATAGGACACCTCCTAGGCTAATTCCTTCAAAGTTTGTAAAATTGCATCTTTTTCCATGAAACCTGGTTGCGTTTTGACCAATTTTCCTTCACCATCTATAAAGGCTTGAGTTGGGTAAGAACGGACGCCATAAGTTTCCAAAAGTTTGCCTGATGGGTCAACTAGGACTGGGAAATTTTTATAATCTAAGCCCTTATACCAATTCTTAAAGTCCGCTTCAGATTGCTCCCCCTTATGTCCTGGTGACACTACTGTCAAGACCACATAGTCGTCGCCAGCTTCTTTAGCAATTTCATCCGTATCTGGAAGACTAGCCAGACAGATGGAACACCAAGAAGCCCAGAATTTGAGATAGACTTTCTTGCCCTTGTAATCAGACAAGCGGTAGGTCTTGCCATCTACTCCCATCAATTCAAAATCAGCCACCTCTTTCCCTTTAGCTGCGCTTGTTTTACTAGCTGTCTGCTCCGTCTTCATTTCATCTTTCGTTTGGTGTTCACTAGTCATGGACTTGCCTGAACAAGCCGTCAAACAAAGGAGCGAACCTGCTCCAAGAACACATGTTTGCCATTTTTTCATATTGATATTCCTTTCCATTTTATTCAAATAATTGACTTAAAATTGAAGCATTTCCAAACAGAACCAAGAGTCCCATCACAATAATGAGAAAACCACCCACTTTTTTGAGGATTCCGAGATAGGGATGAAGTTTTCGGAAATGTTTCAAAACATAACTAGAGGTCAGAGCTAGAAGCAAGAATGGTAGCGCCAAGCCCAACGTGTACACCAACATGAGACCCGCTCCCTGCCAAGCACCTGAGCCACCTGAAGCCGCCAAGGCCAAAACAGAGCCAAGAACCGGCCCCACACAAGGCGTCCAAGCAAAACTAAAGGTCAAGCCCAATAAAAATGCCTGACTATAGCCCTTACCATTTTGCCCCTGTCCTTGCAGTTGTAACCTCTTTTCCTTATAAAGCCCCTTAAAGTGTAGAATCTCCATCTGGTGCAAGCCTAAGAGAATGATAACCGCACCCGTCACATATTGAAACCAAGAAGCATAAAGCAAGTCGCCTAAAAAACCAGCTCCATAGCCCAACAAAATAAATATAAAGGAAATTCCTGCTATAAAGGCCAGAGTTCGTAATAAACTAACAACTGAGATGGAAAATTTGCCACTAGAAGCCTGAGCACTATCCTTATCATCTAGTAACACCCCTGCATAGACTGGTAACAAGGGTAAGATACAAGGAGAAAAGAAGGATAGAATCCCTGCCAAAAAGACACTTAGAAAAAAGAAAATATGACCCATAAAGTTCCTCCTATCATTTTATTGATAGATTTATTATACTCCTTCCATTTTCGAAAAAACAGGGACAATGATAGGGAAAAATAGGAATTTAATCAGATGATTTAGAAATCTTGGACAAAAACTATACAAAAACTGTCAAAGCACAAAAGCGCATAGTATCAAGGCTTTATAGAACCTTGATACTATGCGCTTTTGTAATGGATAAATAGTTAGTCTTTTCTAAAACTAGGATCTTTCAAACTCTGTATACTGGCATTGATCACCGCACCTAGGATAACAATTTTAGCAATCAAGATAAACCAAAACATCATAACAACAAGAAGAACGGAACCTAAAATTCGGACGTCCACTAAATGATGGACATAGTAATTGAGATAACTAGAGAACAGAGTTAGTAAACCTAAAATCACTAAGAGAACAAAGGCACTGCCTGGTAGGGTATAGCTAATTTTCCTGTCAGATAGATTGGGAAGAAAATAATAAAGCATGACCAAGATAGCAAAGAGGAGAGCGTAAGTCAGAGGACCTGCCAAACCTTGTAAAGCCTGATAGATAATGCCATCTTTTGTCCAATAATGAGCAAGTAAAGCCAAAATCATCTGCCCAAATAAGCTCAGAAACAAGGCAAAAGCAAAGAGGATCTGTAAACCAAAACTGACTAGGAGACTTACCATCTGATGGGAAATAAGTCCACGACTCTTTTCGACGCCATAAGCCTTGTTAAAAGCTTTTTGCAAGAAATTCATAGATTTTGAAAAACTCCATAACGCCGATAAAACAGAAAAACTCAATAAACCTGTTGAAGGTTGGGTCAAGACTTCTCTGGCTATTTTTTCCACACCTTCATAGAGGCTTGGGGGCAGGACATCTTTTACAAATCCCAGAAATTCTCCCACAGGAATCTGAAAATAGGGGAGGATATTGACCACCACCAAAAGCAGGGGAAAAATCGAAATCAACCAATAGTAGGCTACTGCGACACTGGTCAACTCACTATCTGATGCTTGATAATAATGCAAAAAGGCTTTTAATAGAGGCTTGTCTATCAGCTCTTTCCACCACTTTTTCATGTCACACTCCTTCACTTATAATCTTATACTCAATGAAAATCAAATAGCAAACTCGGAAGCTAGCCGCAGGTTGCTCAAAGCCCTGCTTTGAGGTTGTAGATGAAACTGACGAAGTCAGTCACATATATAATCCAAGGCGACGCTGACGTGGTTTGAAGAGATTTTCGAAGAGTATTAACTAATTTCTTCTTACCAATTCCACCATATCATACGGCAGGGTATTGGCAGCTTCCTTCAAGGAATAGTTCTCTAAGTTATTGACATTTTGTCGTAACTTCTTGGCATACTTGGTCGTAATCAATCGTTTTTCTTCGTATTCGAAAATCAACTTGCGCTCCAGATAATAGCCCCTCAGCATTTCATCGATATTGTTGGGCTTGACACGATTGATAACCCGTTCGACAAAGGCACCACTGCTGATAATAGCTGTTTCTCGAAGACGAGACTCCTGCATAAAACTAATCAAAGAGCGTCTATAGACTCCCTTCAGGTTTTCCAAACTTTCAATAATCATCTCTGTATTGGCAAGATAGAGCTCTGCAATTTGGTCATAATCAAGAGCACGGAGACGGCTTTGCTCCTTGTCCTTCCAGCTACGGAAAGTCCTCCCGAGAGTAAAAACTTCATGAAGGAGAAAACGTAAAATCCGCAAAGAAACAAGGAAATAATAGGTCAATCGTGACGCAAACTTACGATTGATTCCTCGTTCTATATTTTTCAGATAACGTTGGTAAACTCGGTAAGCACGATTGCTAATGTTCCCCTCTTCATAGGCCTGCTCCAAACCATCACTTTCAATACTAAGAATCAAGAGTTTCAAAGCAGCCCAATCTTCTTGATCATCCTGGTTTTCTTGGCTTAAAATGAGATTTTCAATACGTCCATGGTAATTGTCAATAGCCGCATAGAGGGGAAGTTTATTTCTGGTATCTTCCAACTCTTTTTCCAACTCTAGCGTTACTTCATTCAAAATGGCGATATGCATGAGATAATCCTTGCTTTCTTCCTGTTCGTCAGAAAGCTGAGGCAAGACCACGAGGCCTGTTAAAAAGCTTACAAGTGTCACACCTGCGACGAGGAAAAGCAAGAGAGGATACTCCTGCTCTAGATTACTTGGTATCAGAAGGATTGTAGCAATCGACACCGTTCCCTTAACACCTGAGAAGGTCAAGAGAAGCATGTCCTTCATATACTTATTTAGCTTTTTCTTGAGACGTCTAGTCCTATAGGCATAATAGCCATAAATCATGACAAAACGAATAGCAAAGAGGACAAAGGTAAGGGTGACAAGAGATGCCAGCAAGAGCAAGGGATTATAGATTGGATTGGTCAAGATAGGCTCTGCTATCATTTCCAACTCCATTCCTAAAATCACAAAGACAGAACCGTTGAGCATAAAATTCACTGTATGCCAAACTGTCTCGGTCACCGTATCCACTTGGGCTTCGAGGAGCGTGATTTTCTTGAAGCGACTCGCCTTTAAAATCCCAGCAACTACGACGGCAATAATCCCTGAAACGTGGACTTCTTCTGCCAGGAAGAAGGTTACCAAGGGTAAACTCAATTCCAGAAGGAGCTCACTAGCAATATCCGTTGCTCGCACACTTAGCAAGAAGCTATGGAGGAAACGATTAGTCATGGCTGTTAAAAAGCCAATTAAAAAACCGCCTAGGATTGAAAAGATAAGCGAACTGCTAGCTTGCCCCAGAGAAAAAGCTCCAGTTGTCCAAGCTGTCAAAGCTACCTGAAAAGCCACCAAACCAGAAGCATCATTCAAGAGTCCTTCGCCCTTAAGGATATTGGACACGCGCTTAGGAAAGCTAAAACGCTCCGAAAGAGAGGCAAAGGCCACCAAGTCCGTAGGACCAAGGGCTGCCCCAACAGCCAAGCAAGCTGCCAAGGGAAGGCTGAACCAAAGAAGATGGGCCAAGCCACCCAAACTCAGGGTCGAGATAAAAATCACTGGAAATATGAGATAAACAATGATTCGCCAGTGTTTTAAAATAGCCGTAACATCTGCTTCTTCAGCCTCTCGGAAAAGCAAGGGTCCGATAACCAGTGCCAAAAACAACTCCGTATTAAGGTGAAAGTCAGTATTGGGTAAAAAGAGACCAATCACAATTCCCAAAAGAATCTGCACCAAAGGGAGAGGCAAAAAGGGCAGGAGCTTATTGGTTGTACTTGAGACAATCAAAACCAGTAAAAATAGGATGAGGTAAATCAGTAATTCCACGCACGTCCTCCTTAATCTTTTTTACAACAGGATTCAAATATCTCCTTCTGCTCTTTGATTTTTTGGTCAATCTTGGAACAGTCTTTGTGCTCAATTTTTCTCTGGCACCGTTCCATTTCAAGAGCAACTAATTTTTTCTTGATTTTAAGCATTTTTTTGCTCATATGCGCTTGGTCTAGCACGCCCACCGCTCGTTCGTGGTGGGTTGATTCAACAAAATTCTGGCGCATGGCATCCAGCTTTTCGTGTAGGTATTGTTTATCCATGTCTGTATCTCTCTAATTTTTCAATCATCACTAAAAACGGCGGGTTGTTGACTTGGTTTAAAGTTCGGTAAATGGCAGCTGTGTACTCTTGTTGGTTCAACTGGATTACAAAATCCAAGACAGCATCTCTCTCGAGGTCGCCTCCTTCATGACCATAGTAAATCATAATAGCAATTCGTCCACCTTTGACAAGTAAGCCACATAGCTTTTCTAATGCCTCAATCGTTGTCTGCGGTCGGGTGATGACAGACTTATCAGCTGACGGCAAATAGCCCAAATTAAAAATCCCTGCCTTAGCTTTTGTCACAAACTGGTCCAGTGTCTCATGGCCTTGCAAGATTAACTGGGCATTTGTCAAGCCAGCCTGATGCAAACGCTCTTGGGTCTTTTCCAAGGCTTGCTTCTGAATATCAAAGGCATAGACTTGCTTGGCTAGCTTGGCTAAAAAAAGCGTGTCATGACCATTTCCCATAGTCGCATCCACTACGACATCCTCTTTTGTCACGACCTCAGCCAAAAAATCATGTGCCATCTCAAGTGGTCTTTTCATTTTCAAACTCCTGTTTTACAGCCTTGCATCCTTGAACACTTCCACGACGTCGCATCTCCATCTCAATGCTGTTGAGAGCTTCCCATTTATTGAGGCTCCACATAAGCCCAATCAGCATATCCCTAGGTGCATCTCCTGTGATTCGATGGATGACGATATGTTTGGGAATGATTTCCAGTTGGTCACAGATGACCCTGACATATTCGTCCTGACTCATCAATTGTAAACGTCCCTCATGGTAATCTCGTTGCATACGAGTATTTGTCATAAGATGGAGCAAATGCAGTTTAATCCCTTGAATATCGTTATTCGTGACACAACGGCGGACATTTTCAACCATCATCTCATGGGTTTCACCAGGCAAACCATTAATCAAATGGGAAACAATCTCAATCTTGGGATACTTTCTCAAACGCTTGACCGTTTCCACCTACAATTCATAAGAATACGCACGGTTAATCAGGTCAGAAGTTGCTTCATAAGTAGTCTACAAGCCCAATTCAACCGTCACATGCATGCACTCCGATAACTCAGCCAAATATTCGATGGTTTCGTCTGGTAAACAGTCTGGGCGCATTCCAATATTGATTCCTACCACACCTGGCTCATTGATAGCCTGTTCATAACGCTCTCGAATAACTTCCACCTTTTCATGGGTGTTGGTAAAATTTTGAAAATAAACCAGATACTTCTGAACATCCGGCCACTTACGGTGCATAAAGTCAATTTCCTTATAAAATTGCTCACGGATAGGCGCATCTGGGGCTACAATAGTATCTCCAGAACCTGAAACCGTACAAAAAGTACAGCCTCCATGAGCCACAGTTCCATCACGATTGGGACAGTCAAATCCCGCATCAATAGGGACTTTAAAAGTCTTTTCTCCAAAGAGTTTTCGATAATAATCATTCAAGGTATTATAAGATTTTATAACTTTCATTATAACAAAAATCACCCACAATCTCAAAAGCCTGACTTTCCTATAAATTCCTCTGTTTCTCGTTTCCATTAGCCTTTTTTTTATGATACAATATGGGTATGATTTTAATGAAATTAGCATCTATTTTATTATTGATACTGACCTTAGTCGTCTGCATTATCCTAACCAAACTTTTTAGATTAAAAAAACTAGGACGAAACTTTGCGGATTTGGCTTTTCCGGTCTTGGTATTTGAATATTACCTGATTACAGCTAAAACCTTTACCCATAATTTCCTCCCTAGACTGGGGCTAGCCCTCTCAATCCTAGCCATTATTCTCGTCTTTTTCTTCCTTTTGAAAAAACGCAGCTTTTACTATCCTAAATTCATCAAATTCTTCTGGCGTGCAGGATTCTTATTAACCCTTATCATGTATATAGAAATGATTGTTGAATTGTTCTTAATGAAATAGTCGAATCCCTAAGCATTTTCTAGGGATTTTTGCTTTCTCTACAAAATAGTATAGACAATAACACTATACAATTTTATACAAAGAAAAGAGTCTGGGACAATAGTCTCTTATCTCCAAAAAAAGCAACGGATTTGCCGTTGCTTTTTTTGCATGGTTACGATAGTCTTGGTAAAATAGAATTGCCCAATAAACCATTTATAAAGGCTATCCCATGCATATTCACTATAACACAAATCAAACAACTTTACCACTAGAAATCAGTTCCTTCTTACCACAAGACCATCTCGTCTTTACTATTGAAAAAGTGGTGAATACCTTGGAGGAACGTCACTTCTACGCCTTCTATCATGCCTTTGGTCGCCCGTCTTATCACCCTAAAATGCTTGTATCTACTCTTCTATTTGCCTATTCACAAGGGATTTTCTCTGGTCGAAAAATTGAAAAATGGAAGAGTTAGTGACCTTAGATTGTTTGTTTATTGACGGAACTAAGATTGAAGCCAATGCCAACAAGTATAGTTTTGTGTGGAAGAAAACGACAGAGAAATTCTCCGCCAAACTTCAAGAACAGATACAGGTCTATTTTCAAGAAGAAATCACTCCCCTTCTGATTAAATATGCCATGTTTGACAAGGAACAAAAGAGAGGGTATAAACAGTCAGCTAGAAACTTAGCGAATTGGCACTATGATAACAAGGAGGATAGCTACACACATCCTGATGGCTGGTGCTATCGTTTTCACCATATCAAACATCAGAAAACACAGACAGACTTTCAACAGGAAATCAAGGTTTACTACGCCGACGAACCTGAATCAGCCCCTCAAAAGGGACTGTATATGAACGAAGGCTATCAAAACTTGAAAGTTAAAGAATGTCAGGCGCTTTTATCTCCCCAAGGTAGACAGATTTTCGCTCAACGCAAGATTGATGTGGAACCTGTCTTTGGGCAGATAAAGGCTTGTTTGGGTTACAAGAGATGTAATCTGAGAGGGATGCGTCAAGTGAGAATTGACATGGGATTGGTACTTATGGCCAATAACCTCCTAAAACATAGTGAAATGAAATAAGAACAGGACAAATCGATAAGGACAGTCAAATTGATTTCTAACAATGTTTTAGAAGTAGAAGTGTACTATTCTAGTTTCAATCTACTATACAATAAGAGAACGACTCAAAATTAAAAAGCTAGAGTTACGCAATTGGAAATATCTAGCTTTTTTGTGGTTGAGAACTATTTTGTCTCAGGCTCTTTATCTTCTATTTAGGACAAGAGTTTTTCTTTGGTCTTTAATGATAAAGAAGGTATCAAAATTTCTAGTCTTCTTTTTTACCTTTAGTAACTACTAATCCTGCACTCAAACCTAGAAGAACTAAACCTGCTGCTACTGCTGCTTGGCTTGCCGCACTACCTGTATTTGGTAACTGGGCTTTATTAGTTTGACTAGCTTCACTTGAATCAATTGGTTTTGTATCTGCTTTTTCTGACACTTGTGGTTTTTTAGCTTCTTGAGCTACTGGTTTGGTTCCAACCAAGATGATGCGGTCTGTCGGAGCTTCTACCACTTCACGGAGTTTTTCTTCCTTACTTCCATCAGGATTAATCGCTGTAAAGATACGTTCTTTACCAGTTTTTCCTTCTTGTTCTACACGAGTTTCACCTAGATACAGTGTTGAATCTTTTTTCTCAACTGTCTTGTATGCCAAATCTTTTTCAACAAATTCGAGTTTTGGAAAATCTTCTTGTACAGCAGCAACTGTCTTCTCAGAAACTGGTTTTTCCTTAGTCAACTGGATACGGTATTCCTTGACTTGTTTTCCACTTTCTGAAACGAGGCGAACAAGTACTGGAAGACTATCTTCTCCACTATCTACCACAGTCGAAGCTACTTGATTGTTTTCTTCAACTGAGACTTTTGGCCGTTGACCTTTATAGGTGATTTGGTAGTCTTGACGATCTTCAGCGAAATCAGCAAGTTCTTTTCCATCTACAAGAATCTTCGATTGAGTGCTTTCTTGAGGCAATTCGCTTGGTGCAAGGAAGGTCAGCTCAATCATCGCAACACCGCTCTTATCTGCTTTACGCTCCATACGCCATCTCATAGCTTTGGCTTTGATAGCTTTAAATGTTACGTTGATTTCATCACCAGCTGCAATGTCTTTATCCGCACGATAAGGCACAGCTTCCCAATTTTCTGGATTGTTAAATGGATGTCCAGATTCGTAGGCTTGGTAGTTTGAATAGTAGATAGGCACTTCAAAGTCTGGGCCGACATAACGTTCCAAAACAAGTTTAGATGGTGCATCTGTACCACTATCTACAAAGAACTGAACTTTTCCTTGTGCAACAGTCCGTTCTACAATCTTACCATTTTCACGGAAGATTACGCCTGCTGATACTTCTGGATTGGTAGACGGTCTTGCAGACCAGTTTGTCCAACGACGATTTTCTGAATGATCTCCGTCATTGAGATAATCCACACGGTCATGGGAGTTTCTATCAATATCGTTAGTGGCTGAAGCAAAGGCCTGGTTACTGTCTTCATCATACTCTGGGTTATCTGAAAGAGCTTCGCCTAGTTTGTCTGTCACTCGTACAGTGAACTCAGCAACAAGATCACTACCAAGGACATGGCCTCGAACGGTAAATTGACCTGCTTTTGTCAGATTTTCTGCTTGAACTTCTTCCCATTCAACTGACAAGTCTTTTGTTTCGTAGCCGTCTTTACCTGTGAAGTAAACTGGAACCTTAGTCGGCAATTCAAGTGCTTGACCTACTTGTACCAAGCGAGCTTGTTTAACCGCAGCAACTGGTTTATAAGAAAGTAAGTTCTTATCCTTAGTGAAGTGCAGACGGTATTCTCCTAAGATGTCGCCATTTTCAGCTTTCGCGATGACACGAACTGGCTCACCTTCACGAACGCTTGGAACGACGGTAGCGAGACCATTGTTGCTAACACTTGCTGTGACTGCCGGAACTTTTCCATCTACAGACTCAAGGTAGTAGTCTGTCAAATCAGGGTTGAAGTTTGCTAAGTCTTTGCCGTCAACTTGGATTCTTGTTTGTCCTTGTTTGGCTGCCGCAACTTGTTTCGCAAAGATTTGTACCTCTGTGATAGACGTTCCACGCTTGTTATCTGCTTTAACCATGCGAATACGAACAGCATAGGTTTCAACTTTATCAAAGCTAAAGTGGTTCATTTCTCCAGCCTTGAGTTTAGCAGGGGCTTTTAGATTAGTAACTGGTTTCCAGTTGGCAGAATCATTAAAGACATGGTCCTCATTACCAACAAAACTAGGGTTTTTAGGAGCTGTTGGGACAGTCTTGCCAACATAATACTCAATCACATAAGACTTCGGTGCACCAACTCCATGGTCTTCGTGGAATCCGACACTTAGATTATCAACGGAGCGTTTGCTCAAGATACCTGAATCTCCAAACAGAACACCGACTGAAGCTTCTGGATTACTACGATTCCAGTTTGTCCAACGATTGGCTGGTTGGTTATTGTAGGAAATGAGCTTGTCATTAACATTTGAAACTGGGTCGCTTGGATTTGAATCTGAAGCAAAGGCAAGTGGCAATTCTGAACCGGTCCATTGGTCAGAAATGTTTGCACCTTGCTCAGTTTGAGCAGATACGCGAACATGAAGTTTAGTTGTTAATCGCGTACCTTCTAAGCGACCATTAACTGTAAAGACACCTTCCTTAGCGTATTGCTCTGGACGAATCGCATCCCATGCAACCTTAGCTGATGAAACGTGACCATTTGAATCATATGTCCGAACGCTTTCTGGTAATTGTGGTGCTTCTGCGATTGGAGTTGTCACACTGACTTCTTCAACTGAAACGATACCTTCTACAGAGACTCTTGCACGCGCTTCAAGGTCAATTCCTTCAACTTTACCTAACACTTCAAAGGTTTGATAGGAGTCTAGTTTTTCTTTCGGAATAGCTTGCCAAGTGACTTTGTGAGCTTTAGGGAAACCTTTGTCATACTCAACCGTTACTGTTGACGGAAGAGTAGGTTCTTGGTGTAAATCTGTCACTACATTTACTGGACGGATAGATTGCGCAATCTTCTTCTCAGTATTGGCCTGGATAGTGAGATCAACTTGGCCTTTAGCTCCCTCATATTCCGCTTTGAGAGTGACTGCTCCTGGCTTATGTAACTCAAGCATTCCTTTACGAATTGCGACTTCCCCTTCACCACTTGTAGAAAAGGTTACTTTATCAGCTGGTAATACAGCTTGCGTTCCATCTTGATAGTGAGCTCGAACCGACAATTTGACAGTTTGGTCTTCTTTGAGACTGTCAGCTTTTTCCACTTGCAAGCTCAAGTGAGCAATTTTTGGTGCTTCTTCAAGGAATTGAATTGCATAGGTTTGAAGAGGGCCACCATCTTTAGGCTGAATAAAGATGCTCGCACGCATGCCGTTTGCTGCGCTTGCTTGAAGAACTGTCACATCAGCATTTTCAGCACTTGCTGTGACTTCTGGCAGTTGGGCACCATAAGATAGAGTACGATATTGCATTGGTTGTCGACTAGTAAGACCTGTTACTGCCTCACCTCCAACAGTAACAGTTGGCACTACAGGTGCTGCAGCATTTCCTTCTTCTACCACAAGGGTTGCATGAATTGGTTGACCTTCTAAATAACCGGTCGCTTGAATACGAGAACCTGGAATTGCTAACTTAGCTTTATCTTCTTCGGCAATCTCCCACTTGTCCACTTCATACTCTTGTACACTTCCATCAGTCAAAACATAGGAAACAGATTTGTCTACAGAATTCAAGTTAGTATTTGGAGCAATACGTTTAACTGTTGGTAATTCTTTCGCAATTGCTAGAACCTCGACATGAGCCTCTACCTCACGTCCATTTGCTGTACCTTTAACAGTCACAACTCCTGCTTGACTAACATCGACTTGAGACCAAGTTACTGGAAGTTTTTCACGACTACCGTCGCTGTATACAAAACCTACTGTTTTCGGCATTTTTGGTTCTTTACCAATTAATGTACGAACTCTTGCTACTTCTGTCCCCAAAACAGTCTTCTCTTGTCCTTCTTTCTTACCAGTAAAGACGGTAACTTGGTCCGATTTCAAGAGATCTGAGTGGGCAGTCAGAGTGAATTTACCTGCTTGTTCAGTTGATTTAACGATGGCAACCCCTTTACCGTTAAAGGCTCTACGGATCCATGAACCATCTGCTTGCGCCTTATAGCGTTCTCGGCTGGCTTGTTCCCCATTATCGACACCGACTAGTTGACCTTGTCCATGCAATTGGAAACGAACCAAATTATTGGCAGTTGGTACAACATTTCCTTCACTGTCTACGATTTCGTAGTAGATGTAAGTCAAGTCTTTTCCATCTGCGGCGATGGCGTGTTCTTCCTTGACGAGGCGAACTCCTGCTGGTTGCCCTGCAGTGGTAATCTTGTCACGTGCAATTTCTTTTCCAGCTTCATCGCGGGCTACAGCTTCCAAGGTACCTGGTTGGTAAGTAACCTTCCACTCAAGATAGAGTTCCTTAGCATTCGCACCTTCTTGGTAGGTACGACCATCGCTGGTTTGTTTTTTGTTGAAGGTCTTAAGACCAAGAGATTTTCCATTCAAGAACAATTCTACACTAGAAGCATTCGAATAAGCACGAACTGGAATCTTACCTTCTGAGTCAGCTACTTTGGATGCTAATTCTTTGTTTTCCCAGTTCCAGTGAGGAAGAAGGTGTACCATCGGTTTCTTCTTAACAGAAACCCATTGGCTTTGGTAGAGATAGAAGTCATGTTTTGGAATGCCGGCTGTATCTACGATACCAAAGTAAGAGCTCTTAACAGGAGTTTGATTTTGGTTGTGCCATGGTGTAGGTTCACCAATATAGTCCGTACCTGTCCAGATAAACTGTCCAGCATAGCCAGCGTTGTCACGGTCAAAAGTCCATGAAGCGGTTGCTGTTTTCCCCCAACCCACACGATCATTCCCATAGTCAGACTGTTCATAATGACGCTCAGGTCCATTGCTATGTTTCAATTCACGTTCAGGGCGATAGTAACTTCCACGTGTACGGGTAGCTGAAGATGTTTCTGATCCATAAATCAACCATTTTGGATGCTTAGCTCTAAGGGCTTTGTAATTATCTTCAGAATAGTTAAATCCAACAGCATCGAGTTCATCAGCAATTTTCTCATGCCCTCCGCTACCATTACCGAAACGGAATTTATCTGCTCCCATGGTAACATAGCGAGTCTTATCAACATCCTTGATAACCTTGACCAAACGTTTAACAGTTGCTAAAGAGTGGGCATCACCATTAGCTTCACCTATTTCATTACCAATTGACCACATGAAGATAGCAGGGTTGTTTTTGCCTCTTTCGACCATGGTACGTAGGTCAAAATCAGACCATTTTTCACCTTTTCGAGCTTCTGGGTGAGTGGCATCTTTTTCAAAGAAACGTCCATAGTCATAAGGTTTCTTGCCACCATACCAAGTATCAAAGGCCTCTTCCTGAACGAGTAAACCTAGTTCTGCTGCGATTTGCAAGGTTTGCTCACTAGCAGGGTTGTGGGTTGTACGGATGGAGTTAACTCCCATCTCCTTCATTTGTTTGAGACGACGGTATTCTGCTTTATAGTTTTCTTCTGCTCCAAGCGCCCCATGGTCGTGGTGCAAGGATACTCCATGGAATTTAATACGTTCACCATTCAAAGAGAAACCTTCATTTGGAGTCCAGTGATAGTAACGGTAACCAAACAAATCCTTCTTAGCATCAACCAATTGACCGTCACGGTAAACACGCGTAATCAATTCGTACAAGGCAGGTTTGTCATTTAAAACGGTCCAGAGTTTTGGTCTTTCAACTTCTAAAATCGCATCTAGGCTTGTTGATTCATGTGCTTTTAAGGTACGACTCTCTGTACGTACTAGACCTGTCACAGCCTGACCACCACGTTCAACGATTTGATATTCTGCTACAAGTTCATGGTCTTTGTCGTCCGTATTGACGATTTTGCTGGTCACATGAGTTTCAACCTTGCCATGTTGTTGTTCTTCAAGTTTTGGTGTTAAAATAGTTGTCCCATTTTTCTCAACATGCACCTTATCTGTCACTTGTAAAGTCACATCACGATAGATACCACTTCCTGAATACCAACGGCTACTTGGCTGTTTGTTGACTGCATGGACAGCAATCACATTCTCACGACCATCTTTGTTCAAATAGTTAGTGATATCATATGAAAATTGGTTATAACCATTTGGATAATGCCCCACTAACTGACCATTGACATAAACTTGAGAATCCATGTAGACGCCATCAAAAGTAAGGCGAACATTTTTCTTGAGGTCTTTTTCATCTAGTTTGAAAGTCTTGCGATACCAAGCTTCCCCACCGTTAAGCTGTCCACCTTCATTTTGTGCAGGAGATTCATGATCGAAATCGTTAAAAATACTCCAGTCATACGGTAAATCCAATTTTTTCCACGTAGATACATCTGCATCCGGTTTAATGACTTCCTTAGAATTTGCATTGAGTTTAAAGTGCCAATTTTGATTAAAATCCACTTTCCTGTCTTCAATCATTTGATTCACTTCTTCATTTGTTACAGCTTTAGCATCTTCCCTAAGCGGTTTTTCTTGACTTGAAGCTTGTGATTCTATCCTTGGAGCTTTTTCTTCCGGTTTAGCAGACACTTTTTCCTCTTTTGGAGTTACGGCTTCATCTTCTTTCTTCTCAGATGCAATAGCCTCAGTTGAACTAGATTCACTTTGTTCTGTCCTTTCAACTACATTTTTAGTTTCCAAAGCTTTATCAGCCTTTTCTTCTACTATCGTTTTTTCCTCTTTAGGTTTCTCAGCAGTATGAGTAATAAGTATTTCATCCGCATAAACTACAGATTCTCCAGCTATATTTCCTCCTAATAGAACTGCACAAGTCCCAATCATTACTGAGCAAGCTCCCACAGCAAACTTACGAATGCTATAAACTCTTTTCCGATTCCAATGGCCTTTCCCCATAAAACCCTCCTTATATTATATTTAGTGCAGTTAGCTACTGCCAAAGCCCAAGTGGTATACATTGTATGACAACCTAGTTTCAACAATTTACACTCTGTGAAAATCCAATTCAAACTTCGTCAGCGTCGCCTTGCCGTATGTATGATTACTGACTTCGTCAGTTTCATCTACAACCTCAAAACTGTGTTTTGAGCTGACTTCGTCAGTTTCATCTACAACCTCAAAACTGTGTTTTGAGCTGACTTCGTCAGTTTCATCTACAACCTCAAAACTGTGTTTTGAGCTGACTTCGTCAGTCTTATCTACAACCTCAAAACTGTGTTTTGAGCAACCTGCGGCTAGCTTCCTAGTTTGCTCTTTGATTTTCATTGAGTATAATTCAATTA
>NZ_VMMR01000089.1:0-6843 GCF_013277285.1 Streptococcus sp. 339
TAGTATTTTCTAAATTATTTGGAAGTCCTAACGTCCCCAATTGAGCGCCAATCGGTTCTTCCAAAATTAAAACTGCTAAGTCATAGGTAGTAAGCTCATCTGGATCAGTATTTCGAAATTCTTTTAAATAACGAACTTCTTTGACTTTTATTTCACCAAATGGATTACTATCTGGAGTAGCCGCAGGCATAATCTCTACTTCAGTCGCTTCTGTTTTGGATTCACGGTCATAAACGACATGAGCTGCTGTAATCAAAACATTGTCTTTGATAAAGGAAGCACTTCCTCTACCTGTACCTATTTCTACTGAATCGGCATTTTTAAATTTGAATGTTGCTTTTACATAAGCTGATGTAGAGTAAGGATATTGTAAAGTATTTTTTACCTTAACTAAATCATTTTTGCCAATAATGACTTCTGACTGATTTGTATAATATTGACCATAAGTCGGTGAAACATCGGGAAGTGAAAAATTATTAGTTCCTGGATCCTCTTGTAATGTTTCACTTACCTCATACTCCTCGCCTGTACTTGAAATAACAGTCAACGCAGATACTGTCGGTAGCTGACTAGCTAATAAAGTACTAGCAATAATTGAAATACCGAATTTGCGATAAAATGTTTTCTTCATTTTTATAATTCATTCCTTTCGTTTCACTCAAGGCACAACACAGAATGAAAAAGTGTTGTGCTCTTTGTTTTATAATAACAGTGAGAAAGCCTATCACTACTACAAATCACGGGGAGGTGAATAAGTGAGTGGTACAGCCACTACCTCGCATTTTTATAGGTGTCATTCTTTCCATCAAGCACAAGAACTGTGACTAAGAGCACGTAAACTTATAATTGAATAAGCGACTCGTTTGTGAAAGGAAAGAATAGTCAAGGGATAGGCAGACTCAAATTTTATGAAGGGAGCCCCCTCATGTTAAAAATTATTTATATGGCATCGAAAAGCTATCATCGCTATCTGTCGCAGATTATTGGTTGCCATCTACCACGTACTTTTAAAACAGGAGAGTTATAATCCAAGATTACAAGGTCTTACAGAAATAAGAAATTCAGATAAGACAATGTCTGTCCAAGATGCCGTTCGTTTTGCACAACAGCACGGATTCAAGGTGCTTTAATTTTAAAGGTTGGGTATCAAGACCTCTTTTTAGTGTGCCCAAAATTTAGAGAAGTAATCAATCAACTAACTTTTATTTTTTCAAACTTGCCCCTACAATTTTTAATGAATAATAAAAGCGAATATACTAGAGACTAATTCTATTCCATTATTCTTTAATCTGCCTTCCCAACATCAAGACCATTGGACTTCTTTTGTGATTGCACTCGAATCTCCAATTGTCTATTCTTCTGAATAAACTGTTGGTAAGGAATTGTATTACTAAACATAAAAACACCTAGCAATGCAAATGTAACTAATTTTTTAATTCCACGTTTTTTTCTCATGCAATGAAACCCCTTTCTTTTTCCTTGTTTTTATTCTAACAGATATATTTTATTTAGCCAAGTGTTTTTATTGCATTTTGAACTTTTTTTCTTATTATTACCATAAAGAATTATTTGTTTCTTTAACTTACTATTTTGAACTAAAAATTTTATAATGAAATTAAGCAAATAGGAAGGTTTATTATCTTTAATGAATACACTCGCAGAGAAATTCAGATTGAAAAGAAAAGAGTTGAGACTCTCCCAACAAACTCTTGCAGAAGGAATTTGTGAACAAAGCCAGATTAGTAAAATTGAGAGAGGGCATTTCATTCCCTCCGCAGACCTTTTGTTCAAACTCTCCCAACGACTCGAAGTGCCATTAGATTATTTTTTTAATGAACAAATTGAAATTAAATCTAACCTTTCTAATTTCAAGCAATTATCTGCTCGATTATTAGATGACAGAAATTATGACAATTTAGAATATCTTTATAGAATAGAGATTGAACGAAGTACTTTTCTAACACTAGAAGACCGAACTTACCTTGAATGGATTAAAGCTATTATTGACTTCTATCAATATGACAGTAAGTGTGAGGCAATTTCTTCATTGGAAAATATATTATTAAAAGTCTCTTCAAATACTCTGATTTATTTAAAGGCGTTGAATACTCTATCTAATTTCTATTCCTTAGTGGGTCGTGAACAAGAATATGAGGCAAACTACTCTCATTTGATGGAGTTATATCAGACAAAAAATTTTGAGCATCAAGAGTTTTTATTTGGCTACATCAGAGTTCGTTACAACTACGCTCACTACCTAGTATCAAAGGAAAAATATAATGAAGCCATCCAAGAAGCTCTTGAGACTATCGAACTCTGTAAAGAGAGGCAAACAAGTTACCAACTAGCTCCCCTGCTCGTTCTCGTTGGAAATTGTGGAACACAATTCCTTGGCAAAGAACAAGTCAAAAATTATTATATAGAAGCAAGAGAGCTATGCAAGATTTATAACAATCCTTTCTCTGTGAAAATTGCAAGTTTTTCCCACCTTTTCTCAATACTGAAACAACATCTTTCCAGAACTTCAATAATTTCTTTTTGTGTTAAATCATTATTTAACTAAATCTTTGGAGGCAATACGTTTTCAAAGCTACTTTTTACCATAGATTTTGAGCCTTCAACACAGATTACTAAGCCAAAAATGCTCTAAATTTTTGAAATTCTAACAAATGCCACTCAACTTCATCATCATCTTTGACTTTCACAATATCTTCCTCAAAATAACATGGAATAAAGATAGTTTTCTTTTGAAACGGTTGTAGGAGGAAAATCTCTCCTACACTATTTTTGATTCTGAGAGAAAATTGCAAAATATCATCTACCAAACTTTCAATTATTAAGATTTTTTGCAGTTTATCTGAATTAGAATCGCAAGGCTTCTCAATAATATAATTGTCGAATTTTTTCATTCTAACTTTCTCTCCACTATTTCTTCCTTTATCAAGAAAAAGTTACCTCAATATTCATAAAGTACAATTCTAAATTAACTCCAATTATTGATTCATGATAATATTTCGATAACTCATCGTGCAATTAAAAACAAGGATTTTTATTTCAGACGATCCATCGTGAACACTTCATCAGCCATCTCCCAAATTGCCGGATTATGTGTTGCGATAATGATTAGCCTATTATCATCTCGAAGAGATAGCAAAATCTCCATAATCAACTGAGAGGTTGCTGGGTCTATTGAAGCTGTTGGCTCATCTGCCAGAATAAAGGGTGGATTCTTTAAGATAATTTTTGCCAAGGCAACCCGTTGCGATTCTCCGCCCGATAACTCAAAGATGCGCTTATCTAGGTCAAGATAAGCCAGGCCGACCTGTTCTAAAGCCTGCTTCTGCCTCAACCGCTGTTCCGACCGACTCAACTTTTGACCAATGAGACCTAGCTTAAGGTTTTCTTCAATACTTTGGTTTTCAATTAAGCCAAAGTTCTGGAAGAGGTAGCCCAATTCGTGACGGAAAAAATCACTCGATTTATAATTGGCCAAGTCTTTACCTCGGTAAAAAATCGTCCCATCATAAGATTCTAATTTCCCAATCATGTTCATCAAGGTTGTTTTTCCGCTACCACTTGAACCAATTAAGGCATAGACTTTTCCAGCCTTAAATGTCATTGAAAGATTCGAAAATAACTCTCGTTCTCCAAAAGATTTACTCACCTGTTTAAGTTCAATCATATTAACCTCCCTTCAAAACAAGCATGGACATCTTGTTTTCTTTCTGCATTTGGACATGTAACTGTAAAAGAGATAGACCAGTAAAGAGTAACAAGACTAAGAAAGCAACTACTATCTCTACCTGAAGAAATACACTCGCAACAAATCCCAGTAAAAACACACCCAGTTGAGCAAAGAGATAAGTGCGATGGATTTCTAAGAACCTGAGACCTGCAATGCGTTTGATAAAAATGGCACGTCTAAATTCTTCAAAGTAGAGCCTATTCATAGTGTTAAACAACAAGATTGAAGTTGCAATCCCAAGCACAGCTCCTGCTAGCATTACCCAATGTTCCCTCTGGATATTATCCAATAATGTGATGTAGTTGTGGTAACCTGTTTGCATTTCTGAGACCCAATTTTCAATGCCTTGTCTCTGGATAAGCTCCTGGGCATCAGACAATTGATTAAAGAGAACGTAGTTCTGTACTGCGTCTATCCAAAACAAAATGGACTGTGGACCAGTTGATTGGGGTGTTATAACAATGACGATCGGATCTTTCAAAAACTGCTGGTAAGAAATAGGGGTCGTATTATACACAAATCGATCCTGACCTGATTCCAAATAACCTACCGTAGCAGTCATTTGCTGTCGTTCATCTTGACTAGACATGCGACTGGTTAAGTCGTCTTCAAAAACAGATTTATAATGTTCTTCCTCTGAACGGAGGTGTTCAGGCAGCAATAAGACAAACTCCCCTACATTAAGGTGATTCATCTTTTGCTTAATAGTTGTATCTACAGGAATGTTTTGACGCTCCAAGTAATGCGGTGTGACGATAAGGACATTGCCATTCGGGCTGTAATCGTGCCATTCTGTAGAGGTTGTCAAGTTTTTGGAGGAAGCCATGCCATTTTGCAAAGTACGGTCAATTAACTGGTGTCTAGATAAGAAAGCCTTTTGTTCTGAAACAGCCAGATCCATCAATTGATACCAAGTTCTGAGTTTCCTTTGAGCTTGTTCATCAAAACCAGGACTCGTTCCTTCACGGCTGATTGATAGGGTAATCAGTTGTCTTTCCTGACTCCAAACCTCTTGTCCAATCCGATGCTGTTGCCAGGCTTGGGAATACTTTAAGCTACTCCCTATTCCCAGCGTTACAATAATAATCGCTAACAGTTGACCGATTAAAATCAAACTAATGATTCCTCTGACAGGCACTTGCCCTTTTATAATCTGCATCAGGTGTATCTTTTTTATCCCAACTGCGAAGAGTTGAGCGAAAAACAGGGAGATCGACAACAAGATGAGATTATAACTGAGCAAGCCTGCTCCTATGGTCATTAGGGATTGCGTTGGAAGCGACAGAATTTTTTGCATAAGAATGGCGAGCACGCCAGCTAAACTGAAACCAACAGCTATCCCTTTCAAATCCTCACCAACTGGTCTAAGGAAAATGGACCACCGTTTCTCTCCTGAAATGAGGCGAATGCCCGATGACCGTAATTGGCTAATTTGACTAATTAAAGTCAGTGCTACAAAGGTTAAGATGAAAATCAATAGACTGATTAACTGAAATCCGTTACTAAAGATAGCCATTAACGTAGATAGTTTAGATGGAATTGTCAGGTGCATGTTAGTCAAGCCAAGTTGACTTAGCTCTTCCCTTAGCAAGTGAATATCTAGGTGTCCATCGAATACAAAATAGTTTGTTTCAACACTACTACTTTGAGCATCTTCTAGATTTTTTTCCTGAAGCCCATCAGGCAACTTTCCGTCCCCAAAGGTCGTATAAGAAAAAACTGTAGTACCTTCTGAGTTAGGATCTTGGTGTTGAATCGCAATAAAGCTATCTGTTTCTTCTGCTAGTTTTTCCAAGCGTGTAGCAACATGCTGAAAAGTTGTTTCAGGGGAAGAATCACGTACAACAACGTTGGGGTAATAATGGGAGACATATGTATCAGTCCAAATGGTAAATACCCAAACAAAGAACAAACTAGCAAGCAGGTTGGATATGAGTATAAATAATTTTTTCATAGTGCATTCCTTATTCTAAAACAGAGGGCAGAAATACTCCTGCCCTCTATAAACTAACAAGCTTACTGAACTATTGATAAAAGAATCTTCTTCAATTATTCTTTACCATCCCGCATCAAATGTAACTTGCTCCCCAAAATTTGTATTAACAAACGCATAGGCCGCACTACGTGCTCCTGCATAAACTGTTTTTTGATTGTTACGTCCATTACTTCCAACATAGGCCCAGTGATACTGTGAACCATGATAATAATTCGAAAATGCTCCCCAATTATTTGGATCATGATGGCCTCCATAGGTCCACTCGCCACCACGGTGAGAAACTGCCAAAACAGGAAGAGCCAAACTAAATGCCAAAACGGCAAGGGATGATGCAACTACTTTTCTAAATTTTAACATATTATTACTCCTCTGAATGAAATATTATGAAAATGAGCGAAATGCAACTATATATTTTAATTAGAAATCTCAGTCTGAATTATAGTATCCTATTTTTTCCTCCTTTCTAACTGCACGTTCCTTTCTACAGGCAGAGACCTAATTTTATAAACCAATCTTAAATACTTTAGATTTTGTAACTCATAATTTTCAACAGTTGGTTAGCTATGAAAGCATTTTATCAAACATCTCCATTCTTATATCTATCTGGTATTGTTACAAGCTCTCATCAGAATACCTTTCTCTAAATAGTTGAATTTTAAAGTAATATAAAATCAATCAGCCTTCCCAACATCAAGACCATTGGACTTCTTTTGCGATTGCACTCGAATCTCCAATTGTTTATTCTTCTGAATAAACTGTTGGTAAGGAATTGTATTACTAAACATAAAAACACCTAGCAATGCAAATGTAACTAATTTTTTAATTCCACGTTTTTTTCTCATGCAATGAAACCCCTTTCTTTTTTTCTTGTTTTTATTCTAACAGATATATTTTATTTAGTCAAGTATTTTTATGTAATTTTTAACTTTTTTTTTTGTTTATTACCATAAAGAATTATTTATTCCTTTAACTTACTATTTTGAACTAAAAATTTTATAATGAAATTAAGCAAATAGGAAGGTTTATTATCTTTAATGAATACACTCGCAGAGAAATTCAGATTGAAAAGAAAAGAGTTGAGACTCTCCCAACGACTCGAAGT
>NZ_VMMR01000009.1:0-17535 GCF_013277285.1 Streptococcus sp. 339
TCCCAACTATTTTTGAATGGTTGGAACGCTTTTTAAAAACTAAATGACTATAAAAAGAAATGCCACGCTATGAAGGCTCAAGCGATTGTCACAAGTCAAGGGAGAAGTTTCTTTGGATATCGCTGTGAACTATTGTCATGATATGAAGTTGTTCAAAACGAGTCGCAGAAATATCGGACAAGCTGGTAAAATCTTGGCTGACAATGGTTATCAAGGACTCATGAAGCTATATCCTCTTTTGCAGGAAGTCTAATATTGTTATAAAATGATTTGAATTCCAAAATCACATTGTTCCGTCCGTATTTTATTTTACTGTATGTCTTCCTAAGCTCCAAAGTTTCTGCGTCAAATTTCCTATTTTCACTGTAGTCTTTGACACTTCGAACGACAATTTGAATCATATATTCAAAAAAAATGAAAAATTTGTGCCAACAAGCCTAAATATTCTGAAAATTTGTTTGATTTTTAATGGATAATATGATATAATGGTTGTCAATCTATAATTCACATAAACAGAGGAGTAGAAAATGAAAAAAAGTCGTGTATTTGCTACAGCAGGTCTTGTTTTATTAGCAGCAGGTGTACTTGCAGCATGCAGTTCTTCAAAATCATCTGATTCATCAGCCCCTAAAGCTTATGGCTATATTTATACAGCAGACCCAGAAACCTTGGACTACCTGATTTCAAGTAAAAATAGTACACAAGTAGTGACTTCAAATGGGATTGATGGTTTATTCACTAACGATAATTACGGGAATCTTGCTCCTGCAGTTGCAGAGGATTGGGAAGTCTCTAAGGATGGTTTGACCTACACTTATAAGATTCGTAAAGGGGTTAAATGGTTTACCTCTGATGGAGAAGAATATGCAGAGGTGACGGCTAAAGATTTCGTGAACGGTTTAAAACACGCAGCAGATAAAAAATCAGAAGCTATGTATCTAGCTGAAAACTCGGTTAAAGGCTTGGCAGATTATCTATCAGGAACTTCAACAGATTTTTCAACAGTTGGTGTCAAGGCGGTTGATGATTATACGTTACAATACACTTTGAACCAGCCTGAACCGTTCTGGAACTCTAAGTTGACCTATTCTATTTTCTGGCCTTTGAATGAAGAATTCGAAACATCAAAAGGAAGCGATTTTGCTAAACCAACAGATCCGACATCCTTGCTTTATAATGGGCCATTCTTGTTGAAAGGGTTGACTGCAAAATCTTCTGTAGAGTTTGTAAAAAATGAGCAATATTGGGATAAAGAAAATGTCCACCTAGATACTATCAATCTAGCTTACTATGATGGCTCAGATCAGGAGTCGCTAGAGCGTAACTTCACTAGTGGAGCTTATAGTTATGCCCGTCTTTTCCCTACCAGCTCCAACTATTCTAAGGTTGCAGAAAAATACAAGGACAATATCTATTACACACAACCAGGCTCTGGGATTGCTGGTCTGGGTGTGAATATTGATCGCCAAAGTTACAACTATACTTCTAAAACTACAGATTCAGAGAAAGCAGCTACTAAGAAGGCATTGCTTAACAAAGATTTCCGTCAAGCCTTGAATTTTGCTCTTGATCGCTCAGCTTACTCAGCTCAAATCAATGGTAAAGATGGAGCAGCTTTAGCAGTTCGTAATCTATTTGTAAAACCAGACTTTGTTTCAGTTGGTGAGAAGACCTTTGGTGATTTAGTCGCTGCTCAACTTCCTGCTTATGGAGATGAGTGGAAAGGTGTGAATTTAGCTGATGGGCAGGATGGTTTATTCAATGCTGACAAGGCCAAGGCAGAGTTTGCGAAAGCTAAGAAAGCTTTAGAAGCAGATGGCGTTCAGTTTCCTATTCATCTGGATGTTCCAGTAGACCAAGCATCAAAAGGCTATATCGCCCGTATTCAGTCCTTTAAACAATCTGTAGAAACAGTTCTTGGTGTTGAAAATGTCGTTGTCGATATTCAACAAATGACAAGTGATGAATTCCTTAATATTACTTACTATGCTGCCAATGCTTCATCTGAGGATTGGGATGTATCGGGAGGAGTTTCATGGGGACCAGACTATCAAGACCCATCTACTTACCTGGATATTTTAAAAACAACTAGCAGTGAAACTACAAAAACATATTTAGGATTTGATAATCCAAATAGCCCTTCAGTAGTTCAAGTTGGTTTGAAAGAATACGATAAATTAGTTGATGAAGCTGCCAGAGAGACAAGCGACTTGAATGTCCGTTATGAAAAATATGCAGCGGCTCAAGCATGGTTGACAGATAGTTCACTCTTTATTCCTGCTATGGCTTCTTCTGGTGCAGCACCAGTGCTTTCACGAATTGTTCCATTTACTGGAGCTTCTGCGCAAACAGGCTCTAAGGGGTCAGATGTTTACTTCAAATATTTGAAATTACAGGATAAAGCGGTGACTAAGAAAGAGTATGAAAAAGCTCGTGAAAAATGGTTGAAAGAAAAAGCTGAATCAAATGAGAAAGCTCAAAAAGAATTGGCAAGTCATGTGAAGTAAATAATTTCTAATAGAACTTTCTCTCCATGAGGAGAAGGTTCTTTTGGGATTTTTAAAGGAAATAATATGAAAAAATATATTTTTATGCGTGTTTTGCGGTCATTGGTTTCGATTTTCTTAGTGACGACTTTGACCTACACGATTATCTATACCTTGGTTCCTCGAAAATTGATTTTCAAGCAGGACCCTAACTATAATAAAATTGCGACAACGGCTGATAAACGTGATAACTATGAAAATACTGTGTTTGAGCGTATGGGCTACATTGAGTATTACGATACTAAAGAGTTGCAAGAAAAGGCAAGTAGCATGGATTCTTCTGTAACAGTAGAAGCAAATGCGACCAATAAAGCTATTTATGAAAAGTACATCAATCAATTAGGTCATGGTTGGACCTTGGGAGAATTTACTGAAAGTGGTCAATTCTATGCTAGTCGTGAAATTCCAATTTTTGAACGAGTTTTTCACTTCTATGCTAACTTGATTGACATTGACCATACAAATAAAATCCAAGACCCTGAAAATCCAGACTTGAAACGTTACCTTCGTTTCGAAAATGATCCAGCTATCGGATGGTCATTGGTCGGTTCAGGAACTAAACATAAATATCTCTTGTACTTTAACAGTCAGTTCCCATTTGTGCATCAAAATTTTGTGAACATCAATTTAGGTGACTCTTACCCAACCTATGCTAATACACCAGTTCTTCAGGTTATTACTCAAGGTCAAGGACAAACCAAAACTGCCCAAGTTCAGTTCCCAACAGGTAAGAAAACGTCTTCTGTAAATATTTACTCAAGAACCTACAAGTCACCTAGTCAGGCTGACTCTCGTGAAGTAGCTAGCTATGGGAAAGATGATCCTTATACAGCGACTGAAAGTAATTACCAATATCCATCTATGATTGTCAGCTCTGCTATTACTGGTTTGATTGGTTTGGTGATTTCTTATGCGATTGCAGTGCCACTTGGTTCAGCCATGGCTCGTTTCAAGAACACTTGGATTGATAGCTTCTCAACAGGGGCTTTGACCTTCTTGCTTGCTCTTCCAACCATTGCCTTGGTTTACATCGTTCGATTGATTGGATCATCTATTGGTCTTCCAGATTCGTTCCCTATCTTGGGAGCTGGAGATTGGCGTTCTTACGTTTTACCAGCAGTCATCCTTGGTTTGTTGGGTGCTCCTGGTACAGCTATTTGGATTCGTCGTTACATGATTGACTTGCAATCTCAAGACTTTGTTCGTTTCGCTCGTGCAAAAGGTTTGTCTGAAAAAGAAATTTCAAACAAACACATCTTTAAAAATGCCATGGTTCCGCTGGTTTCAGGAATTCCTGGTGCCATTATTGGGGTTATCGGTGGTGCAACCCTTACTGAAACAGTCTTCGCCTTCCCAGGTATGGGTAAAATGTTGATTGACTCTGTAAAAGCATCTAATAACTCTATGGTCGTTGGTCTTGTCTTCATCTTTACATGTATTTCTATCTTCTCACGTCTTTTGGGAGATATTTGGATGACTATTATTGACCCACGTATTAAATTGACTGAGAAAGGAGGCAAATAATGTCTACAATCGATAAAGAAAAATTTCAGTTTATAAAACGTGACGATTTTGCCTCTGAAACTATTGATGCGCCAGCATATTCTTACTGGAAATCAGTGTTTAGACAATTTATGAAGAAAAAATCAACTGTAGTCATGTTGGGAATCTTGGTAGCCATCATTTTGATGAGTTTCATCTACCCAATGTTTTCTAAGTTTGATTTCAATGATGTCAGCAAGGTAAACGACTTTAGTGCTCGTTATATCAAGCCAAATGCTGAGCATTGGTTCGGTACAGACAGTAACGGTAAATCACTCTTTGACGGTGTCTGGTTTGGAGCTCGTAACTCTATCCTCATTTCTGTGATTGCGACAGTGATTAACTTGGTTATCGGTGTTTTTGTCGGTGGTATTTGGGGAATTTCAAAATCAGTTGACCGTGTCATGATGGAAGTTTATAACGTCATCTCAAACATCCCATCTCTTTTGATTGTCATTGTCTTGACTTACTCAATCGGAGCTGGATTCTGGAATCTGATTTTTGCTATGAGTGTGACGACATGGATTGGGATTGCCTTCATGATCCGTGTGCAAATCTTGCGTTACCGTGATTTGGAATACAACTTGGCGTCACGTACTTTGGGAACACCAACCTTGAAGATTGTTGCCAAAAACATTATGCCACAATTGGTATCTGTTATTGTGACAACCATGACTCAAATGCTTCCAAGCTTTATCTCATACGAAGCCTTCTTGTCTTTCTTCGGTCTTGGATTACCGATTACAGTGCCAAGTTTGGGTCGTTTGATTTCGGATTATTCACAAAACGTAACAACCAATGCTTACTTATTCTGGATTCCATTGACAACTCTTGTCTTGGTATCCTTGTCCCTTTTCGTAGTTGGTCAAAACTTAGCGGATGCTAGTGATCCACGTACACATAGATAGGAGTAGAAATGACAAAAGAAAAAAATGTAATTTTGACTGCTCGCGATATTGTCGTGGAATTTGACGTTCGTGACAAAGTATTGACAGCCATTCGCGGCGTTTCCCTTGAACTAGTTGAAGGAGAAGTATTAGCCTTGGTAGGTGAGTCAGGATCAGGTAAATCTGTTTTGACAAAGACCTTCACAGGTATGCTCGAAGAAAATGGTCGCATTGCCCAAGGTAGTATTGACTACCGTGGTCAGGATTTGACAGCTTTATCTTCTCACAAGGATTGGGAACAAATTCGTGGTGCTAAGATTGCGACTATCTTCCAGGATCCAATGACTAGTTTGGACCCCATTAAAACAATTGGTAGCCAGATTACAGAAGTTATTGTAAAACACCAAGGAAAAACAGCCAAGGAAGCAAAAGAATTGGCCATTGACTACATGAATAAGGTTGGGATTCCAGATGCAGATAGACGTTTTGATGAATACCCATTCCAATATTCTGGAGGAATGCGTCAACGTATCGTTATTGCGATTGCCCTTGCCTGCCGACCTGATGTCTTGATCTGTGATGAGCCAACAACTGCCTTGGATGTAACCATTCAAGCTCAGATTATTGATTTGCTAAAATCTTTACAAAACGAGTATCATTTCACAACAATCTTTATCACTCACGACCTTGGTGTGGTAGCAAGTATTGCGGATAAGGTAGCGGTTATGTATGCAGGAGAAATCGTTGAGTATGGAACTGTTGAGGAAGTCTTCTATGACGCTTGCCATCCATATACATGGAGTCTCTTGTCTAGCTTGCCTCAGCTTGCTGATGATAAAGGGGATCTTTACTCAATCCCAGGAACACCTCCGTCACTTTATACTGACCTGAAAGGGGATGCCTTTGCCTTGCGTTCTGACTATGCAATGCAGATTGACTTCGAACAAAAAGCTCCTCAATTCTCAGTATCAGAGACACATTGGGCTAAAACTTGGCTACTTCATGAGGATGCTCCAAAAGTAGAAAAACCAGCTGTGATTGCAAATCTCCATGATAAGATCCGTGAAAAAATGGGATTTGCCCATCTGGCTGACTAGGAGGAAGGAAATGTCTGAAAAATTAGTAGAAATTAAAGATTTAGAAATTTCCTTCGGTGAAGGAAGTAAGAAGTTTGTCGCGGTTAAAAATGCTAACTTCTTTATCAACAAGGGAGAAACGTTCTCGCTTGTAGGTGAGTCCGGTAGTGGGAAAACAACTATTGGTCGTGCTATCATCGGTCTCAATGATACAAGTAATGGAGATATCATTTTTGAGGGTCAAAAGATTAATGGTAAGAAATCGCGTGAACAAGCTGCGGAATTGATTCGTCGTATCCAGATGATTTTCCAAGACCCTGCGGCAAGTTTGAATGAACGTGCGACTGTTGATTATATTATTTCTGAAGGTCTTTACAATCACCATTTGTTTAAGGATGAAGCAGAGCGTGAAGAGAAAGTTCAAAATATTATCCGTGAAGTGGGTCTGCTTGCTGAGCATTTGACTCGTTACCCTCATGAGTTTTCAGGTGGTCAACGTCAACGTATCGGTATTGCCCGTGCCTTGGTCATGCAACCAGACTTTGTTATTGCGGATGAACCCATTTCAGCCTTGGACGTTTCTGTGCGTGCCCAAGTCTTGAACTTGCTCAAAAAATTCCAAAAAGAACTTGGCTTGACCTATCTCTTTATCGCCCATGACTTGTCGGTTGTTCGTTTTATTTCAGATCGTATCGCAGTTATTTACAAGGGTGTTATTGTAGAGGTTGCAGAAACAGAAGAATTGTTTAACAATCCAATTCACCCATATACTCAAGCCTTGCTTTCAGCGGTACCAATTCCAGACCCAATCTTGGAACGTAAGAAGGTCTTGAAGGTTTACGACCCAAGTCAACACGACTATGAGACTGATAAACCATCCATGGTTGAAATCCGTCCAGGTCACTATATTTGGGCGAACCAAGCCGAATTGGCACGTTATCAAAAAGGACTAAACTAGTAATGGTTTTATAATTTCCATGTCAATTTTTAGGCTCTTTGTCAACTGTAGTGGGTTGAAGTCAGCTAAGCTCGAGAAAGGACAAATTTCGTCCTTTCTTTTTTGATGTTCAGAGCGATAAAAATCCGTTTTTTGAAGTTTTCAAAGTTCCGAAATCCAAAGGCATTTCGTTTGATAAGCTTAATGAGATTATTGGTTGCTTCTAATTTGGCGTTAGAATAGTGTAGTTGAAGGGCATTGACAATCTTTTCTTTATCCTTTAGAAAGGTTTTAAAGACAGTCTGAAAAAGAGGATGAACCTGCTTTAGATTGTCCTCAATAAGTCCGAAAAATTTGTCAGGCTCCTTGTTCTGGAAGTGAAAAAGTAAGAGCTGATAGAGATTGTAGTGGTGTTTCAAGTCTTCTGAATAGCTCAAAAGCTTGTCAAGAATCTCTTTATTCGTTAAGTGCATATGAAAAGTAGGGCGATAAAAACGTTTATCGCTGAGTTTACGACTATCCTGTTGAATGAGTTTCCAGTATCGTTTAATAGCCTTGTATTCATGGGATTTTCGTTCAAACTGATTCATAATTTGGACACGGACACGACTCATAGCACGGCTAAGATGTTGCACAATGTGAAAGCGATCCAGAACGATTTTAGCGTTTGGAAAAAGTTGCCTAGCTAAGTCATAATAAGGACTAAACATATCCATAGTAATAATTTTCACTCGACATCGGACGACCCTATCATATTTAAGAAAGTGATCTCGAATGACGGCTTGTGTTCTACCTTCAAGAACAGTGATGATATTGAGCTTATCAAAATCTTGCGCAATAAAGCTCATCTCCATCTCCCGATTGAAACAGTCACTCCCCGGACTGTTTCAACGTCCCAAGACATAATCTTAGGCAGATTTCTAAAATTACACTCAAAGTGGAAGTCATTGAGCTTTCGAATGACAGTTGAAGTTGAGATGGAAAGCTGATGGGCAATATCGGTCATAGAAATCTTTTCAATTAACTTTTGAGCAATCTTTTGGTTGATGATACGAGGGATTTGGTGATTCTTCTTGACGATAGAAGTTTCAGCGATCATCATTTTTGAACAGTGATAGCACTTGAATCGACGCTTTCTAAGGAGAATTCTAGTAGGTATACCAGTCGTTTCAAGATAAGGAATTTTAGAAGGTTTTTGAAAGTCATATTTCTTCAATTGGTTTCCGCACTCAGGGCAAGATGGGGCGTCGTAGTCCAGTTTGGCGATGATTTCCTTGTGTGTATCCTTATTGATGATGTCTAAAATCTGGATATTAGGGTCTTTAATGTCTAGTAATTTTGTGATAAAATGTAATTGTTCCATATGATTCTTTCTAATGAGTTGTTTTGTCGCTTTTCATTATAGATCTTATGGGACTTTTTTTCTACAATAAAATAGGCTCCATAATATCTATAGGGGGGTACCCACTACAAATATTATAGAGCCGAAAAAGGCTGAGATCTGGTGTCTCAGTCTTTTATTTCTTGCGCTTTGCAAAATCTACAAATCTAAATTTCTCTAACTTATGGCGACTTTCGGTAAACTGAAATTGGCGTCCGTCTTGGAGATAGCCTTTTGATTTAATCGAAACGACATAAGGGTCTTTGCCAATGTCCATGAGAATCTTGTCTCGGTCGCTTGAGTGGTCAATGGTGATTTCCTTCTGAGCATAATCAATAAGGAGTTTGAGGCCATTTTCTATATAAGAATAGATAGACTGCTCAGCAATTTGGCGAGTGAGATTTGGGATGAGTTCCATATCCAGATAGTCTGTATCCAGAACGGATACCAGATCATCCACCACACGCTGGCGGACCACCTTCCAAACCATCCGAAACTCTGGGAAACCGGTTATCAGTGAGGATTTTTTATCAATAATAATCTTGTCCAGACTGACCACGTTGGTTTTAGAGCGCAGTCCAAGTTCTTTAACTAGTTCTTGGTAGCTGGTTAGGTTGGATACAGGGAAATTGACGGTTTCTTCTTTGACGACTTGAGAACCTTGCCCTCTTATCTTTTTGATCAATCCTTCCTCTTGGAGGAGAGACAGGGCCTTTCGGACGGTATCACGACTCACTTGATATTGCTCCATAAGGTCGTGCTCGCTAGGAAGGAAATCTCCGACAGCGTAAGTCTCGTTTTGAATGGTTTCTTGGATTTGCTTAAATAATTGTTGGTATTTCTTCAGTTTGCCTGCTTAAATAGGTTTTTAGTCTAGTTCAATGAACACCTGTATCTATTTTACCATACAAGTGCTAGAAAAATGACAAAAAATCCTCTTTTTACATCAAACAAGTTGCAGACAAGTTTGGTATCGTTTACAATATTCTTATCAAATCAAACTTGCTTTGACAAGTATAAGGAGAATCAAATGGGAAAATTTGAACAAGAAGCCAAGGATCTGCTTCAGGCAATTGGAGGCAAGGAAAATGTGACTGCCGTAACCCACTGTGCGACACGGATGCGGTTTGTTTTAGGAGATGATAAGAAGGCTAATGTTAAGGCTATCGAGTCAATTCCAGCTGTTAAAGGAACCTTTACAAATGCAGGTCAATTTCAGGTAATCATTGGAAATGACGTGCCAATCTTTTATAATGATTTTACAGCTGTTTCGGGTATTGAGGGTGTTTCCAAAGAAGCAGCCAAGTCTGTAGCTAAGAGTAATCAAAATGTGGTCCAACGTGTCATGACCACTCTGGCGGAAATCTTTACTCCGATTATTCCAGCCTTGATTGTTGGTGGATTGATCCTCGGTTTCCGTAATGTCTTGGAAGGTGTGCATTGGTCTATGTTGGATGGCAAGACCATCACAGAAACTTCTCAGTTTTGGGCAGGGGTTAATCACTTCCTCTGGTTGCCGGGTGAAGCTATCTTCCAGTTCTTACCAGTGGGGATTACCTGGTCTGTTTCTCGTAAGATGGGAACCAGCCAAATCTTGGGAATTGTTCTCGGAATCTGTTTGGTATCGCCTCAGTTGCTCAATGCCTATGCGGTTGCTTCAACGCCAGCAGCTGATATTGCGGCAAACTGGGTTTGGAATTTTGGCTATTTTACTGTTAATCGTATCGGTTACCAAGCCCAAGTTATCCCAGCCTTGCTTGCAGGTTTGAGTCTGTCTTATCTTGAAATTTTCTGGCGCAAGCATGTCCCAGAAGTGATTTCTATGATTTTTGTACCTTTCTTGTCATTGATTCCAGCCTTGATTTTAGCTCATACTGTTTTGGGACCAATCGGTTGGACAATTGGACAAGGACTTTCATCAGTTGTCTTGGCAGGTTTAACTGGTCCAGTTAAATGGCTCTTCGGTGCAATTTTTGGTGCCCTCTACGCTCCATTTGTCATCACAGGTCTGCACCATATGACCAATGCCATTGATACACAATTGATTGCGGATGCTGGTGGCACTGCCCTATGGCCAATGATTGCTCTTTCTAATATTGCTCAAGGCTCAGCCGTGTTTGCCTATTATTTCATGCACCGTCATGATGAGCGTGAGGCTCAGGTTTCACTTCCTGCCACTATTTCAGCCTATCTCGGTGTTACAGAACCAGCCCTCTTTGGGGTCAATGTCAAATACATCTATCCATTTGTAGCTGGAATGACTGGTTCAGCTCTTGCAGGCATGTTATCCGTTACTTTTAATGTAACTGCGGCTTCTATTGGTATCGGTGGTTTGCCAGGTATCCTCTCTATTCAACCTCAATACATGTTGCCATTTGCAGGAACTATGCTAGTCGCTATTCTTGTTCCAATGCTCTTGACTTTCTTCTTCCGTAAGGCTGGTCTCTTTACAAAAACAGAGGACGATACGGACTTGCAGGCAGAATTCGTTGCTCAAGAAGAAGCAGAATTTGTGAGTCATGAACCAGTAGAACTTACTCCAGTAGAAATTGTTAGCCCGCTGACTGGCCAAGTGAAAGAACTAAGTCAAGCAACGGATCCAGTCTTTGCTTCAGGTGTCATGGGGCAAGGTCTGGTCATTGAACCAAGCCAAGGTGAGTTGACTTCTCCAGTCAATGGGACAGTGACGGTTCTTTTTCCTACCAAGCATGCCATTGGTATTGTCTCTGACGAGGGGGTGGAATTGCTCATCCACATCGGTATGGATACAGTAGGTCTTGATGGCAAAGGATTTGAAAGTCTTGTAGCCCAAGGAGACCATGTCACAGTTGGTCAGCAACTGATTCGTTTTGATATGGATGTCATTAAGGCTGCAGGTCTGGTGACAGAAACTCCTGTTATCATCACCAACCAAGATGCTTATACAGCGACTATTCCCGGAACTTATCCGACAACGATCCAAGCTGGAGCATCTCTCATGGTCGCTACACGAATCTAATACTCTTCGAAAATCTCTTCAAACTACGTCAGCTCTATCTGCAACCTCAAAATAGTGTTTTGAGCAACCTGTGGCTAGCTTCCTAGTTTGTTCTTTGATTTTCATTGAGTATAATTGAAATAGCACAAATAGGGACGGAAGACTGCTTCCTCCCTTTTATCAGAAAAGGAGAAACAGATGACACTTGATAAAGGAAAAGTAGTCTATCAAATCTATCCAAAATCTTACAAAGACACCACTGGCAATGGTATTGGGGACTTCCGTGGAATTATTGAAAAAATTCCCTATTTAGCCAAACTAGGTGTGGATATGGTCTGGCTCAATCCATTCTATCCAAGCCCTCAACGGGATAATGGTTACGATATTTCAGATTATATGGCAGTAGATCCTCTTTTTGGTGATATGGCTGATTTTGAGGAAATGGTGCGTGTCGGTCAAGAGCACAAGATTGACTTTATGCTGGACATGGTACTCAATCATTGTTCGACAGAGCATGAATGGTTTCAGAAAGCCTTAGCTGGGGACAAGTATTATCAAGACTTTTTCTTCATCCAAGACCAACCAACAGATTGGCAGTCTAAGTTTGGTGGCTCTGCATGGGCGCCCTTTGGGAATACAGGGAAATACTACCTTCATCTTTTTGATGAGACCCAGGCTGACCTTAACTGGCGCAATCCCAATGTCCGTAAGGAGCTTTTCAAGGTAGTTAATTTCTGGCGTGACAAGGGTGTCAAAGGTTTCCGATTTGATGTGATCAATTTGATTGGCAAGGATGAAGTCTTAGTGGATTGTCCTGAAAATGAAGGAAAGCCAGCTTATACAGACAAACCTATCGTTCATGACTATTTGCGTATGATGAATCAAGCCACTTTTGGAGCAGACGATAGCTTTATGACAGTTGGGGAAATGTCTTCTACCACCATGGACAACTGTGTCCTCTATTCGTCGCCTGATCGTCAGGAATTATCCATGACCTTTAATTTTCATCACCTCAAGGTGGACTATAAGGATGGACAAAAGTGGACCTTGGCTCCCTTTGATTTTGAAGAGTTGAAGAGTCTTTACCATAGTTGGGGTAAGGAAATGAGTGATAAAGACGGTTGGAGTGCTCTCTTCTGGAACAATCACGACCAACCACGCGCTTTAAACCGTTTTGTTGATATTCAAAACTTCCGCAAGGAAGGAGCCACTATGCTAGCAGCCAGCATTCACCTGTCACGTGGGACACCTTATATCTATATGGGCGAGGAAATCGGGATGATTGACCCAGACTATGATTCTATTGCTGATTATGTGGATGTCGAATCGCTCAATGCCTATCAGATGCTCTTAGAGGAAGGGAAGAGTCAGGAAAAAGCCTTCCAGATTATTCAAGCTAAGTCGCGTGATAATTCACGCATTCCCATGCAGTGGGATACTTCTGAAAATGCAGGATTTTCAACAGGCACTCCATGGTTGAAAGCTGGTAAATCCTATAAATACATCAATGTAGAAAATGAAATCCAGGGTCCGATTTTCACCTTCTATCAAGACTTGATTCGACTGCGTAAGGAAATGCCAATCATTTCAGAAGGAAATTACAAACCAGCCTTTGAAGATAGCAAACAAGTCTATGCTTTTGAACGCCAGTTTGAGGATCAAAAGTTACTAGTGCTCAATAACTTTTATGCCAAAGAAGTGGAAATCGACTTGCCAGCAGTCTACCAAAATGGACAAATTTTGATTTCAAACTATGAAGACGCAGAAGTGTCTGAGAAAATTCTACTCAAACCCTATCAAACACTGGCTATTTATGTAAATTAATACTCTTCGAAAATCTCTTCAAACCGTGTCAGTTTTATCTGCAACCTCAAAGCGGTGCTTTGAGCAACCTGTGGCTAGCTTCCTAGTTTGCTCTTTGATTTTCATTGAGTATAAACTTAGCAAGAAGACCTCTTTTTCAGAAAAGCAGGGTTCTTTTTGATGTCTATTCCATCCTTGAAAGTGTAGAACAAACTGTCAATCGAAAGTGATTATGTCCCAAAAAAAATGGTGAGATTGAGGGCAATTATTTTGCTTTCATTTGACAAGAGGAACCCTTGAAGCAGTTTTGTCAGCTAAACCAAGGCTAATCTTAGCCTTGGCTTGTCAGCCTAACAGCATCAAGCCTCTTATCAAATGAAATAGAGGGCTAGCTATCAGCTAGTTAAAACATCTAATTTTTAGGAGGGCTGGGTGGCTAACTTCATTATAGAACTTTCATTAGTTAGCAAAAAGGCTTGTTGTCTATAATTGTCTGCATTAGTCTAGATTTTATTTATAGAAAATGTTATAATAGACTGTATTTAAAAAATTTTAAGGAGAAATGACAGAATGTCTGTATCATTTGAAAACAAAGAAACAAACCGTGGTGTCTTGACTTTCACTATCTCTCAAGACCAAATCAAACCAGAATTGGATCGTGTCTTCAACTCAGTTAAGAAATCTCTTAATGTTCCAGGTTTCCGTAAAGGTCACCTTCCACGTCCTATCTTCGACAAAAAATTTGGTGAAGAGTCACTTTACCAAGATGTTATGAACGCTCTTTTGCCAAATGCTTATGAAGCAGCTGTAAAAGAAGCTGGTCTTGAAGTCGTTGCTCAACCAAAAATTGATGTAACTTCAATGGAAAAAGGTCAAGACTGGGTTATCACAGCTGAAGTCGTGACAAAACCTGAAGTTAAATTGGGTGACTACAAAAACCTTGAAGTATCAGTTGATCTAGAAAAAGAAGTAACTGACGCTGACGTTGAAGAGCGTATTGAACGCGAACGCAACAACTTGGCTGAATTGGTTATCAAAGAAGCTGCTGCTGAAAACGGCGATACTGTTGTTATTGACTTCGTTGGTTCTATCGATGGTGTTGAATTTGATGGCGGAAAAGGTGAAAACTTCTCACTTGGACTTGGTTCAGGTCAATTCATCCCTGGTTTTGAAGACCAATTGGTAGGTCACTCAGCTGGCGAAACTGTTGATGTAGTTGTAACATTCCCAGAAGACTACCAAGCAGAAGACCTTGCAGGTAAAGAAGCTAAATTCGTAACAACTATCCACGAAGTAAAAGCTAAAGAAGTTCCAGCTCTTGATGATGAGCTTGCAAAAGACATTGACGAAGAAGTTGAAACACTTGCTGAATTGAAAGAAAAATACCGCAACGAATTGGCTGCTGCTAAAGAAGAAGCTTACAAAGATGCAGTTGAAGGTGCAGCAATTGATAAAGCTGTAGAAAACGCTGAAATCGTAGAACTTCCAGAAGAAATGATCCACGAAGAAGTTCACCGCTCAGTAAACGAATTCCTTGGAAACTTGCAACGTCAAGGTATCAACCCTGACATGTACTTCCAAATCACTGGAACTACTCAAGAAGACCTTCACAAACAATACGAGGGAGAAGCTGAGTCACGTACTAAGACTAACCTTGTTATCGAAGCAGTTGCCAAAGCTGAAGGGTTTGACGCTTCAGAAGAAGAAATCCAAAAAGAAGTTGAGCAATTGGCAGCAGATTACAACATGGAAGTTGCTCAAGTACAAAGCTTGCTTTCGGCTGATATGTTGAAACACGATATCACAATCAAAAAAGCTGTTGAGTTGATTACAAGCACAGCAACAGTTAAATAATATTAATAAACAAAAATCCCACCTGAATTGGTGGGTTTTCTTGTGCACTATTTTCCAAAAATCTCTTTGAGATCTGCATCTGTAATCCCAATCATGGCCGGGATGCTGTCCCAGTTTTCTTCGGTTAGGATGTAGGATTGTTCAGAGGTACTTGATGTGGCTGTTTCAGAGACAGCTGGTTGCTTTTCTTCAACATTCTCCAATAAATCACTGAAGCGTTCAATCAGATAGGTTTTTCGGGCAGTTCCGATATGTTGAGTAGCATAGTCGAAGGCCTGTAATTCGCCTAGTAAGATAAGCTTGCTTTTGGCGCGTGTAATGGCTGTATAGATGAGATTGCGCTCCAGCATACGCCTACTAGCACTGGTGATCGGTAGGATGACAACAGGGAACTCACTTCCCTGTGATTTATGGATGCTCATGGCATAGGCCAGGCGAATCTTGTACCATTCGTTACGTGGGTAAGAGACTTCATTGCCATCAAAATCAATAACAATCTCGTCTTGTTTCGACTCGGTGTATTTACCAGGAATCAGGTCTGTGATGGCTCCTAAATCTCCATTAAAGACATTGATTTCAGCATCGTTGACCAAGTGAATGACCTTATCTCCCTTACGATAGTGGCACTGGGGAGCTTCAAAACTGAGTTGGTCTTTTTGTGGTGGGTTCAGGAGGTCTTGCATGAGTTGGTTGATGGCATCAATCCCTGCCGTCCCTCGGTACATGGGAGCCAGAACTTGGATATCACGGGCAGGAATGCCACTTCTGAGGGCAGCGCCTAAGATTTTCTCAATCGTAGCAGGAATATGGCCACTAGCAATTTCAAAGTAGGAACGGTCAGCTTTTTTCTGGGTGAAATCGGCTGGCAAGATGCCCTGTCGGATTTGACTAGCTAGGGTGACGATGGTTGATTCTTCGCTTTGCCGATAAATTTTTTCCAAGCGAGTCTGAGGAATTAAAGGAATATGAAGGAGGTCAGCTAGAACTTGTCCAGGGCTGACAGACGGTAGCTGATCGCTATCTCCCACGATGAGAATCTTACTGTTAGAAGAGATGTTGGAGAAGAGTTGATTGGCCAGCCAAGTATCCACCATGGAAAATTCATCCACGATAATAAAGTCAGCATCCAGATAATCTTCCAGATGACTAGTATCATCGTCACCTGTCATTCCCAAGTGGCGATGTATGGTCGCGCTAGGCAAACCTGTCAATTCATTCATGCGACGAGCAGCTCGACCAGTTGGAGCAGCAAGAAGAATGGGCAGATTGCTTTTCTTCCTGAAGTCAAGTCCTTCTAAAAGGGCATAAACAGCGATGATTCCATTGATAACAGTTGTCTTACCAGTACCAGGCCCACCTGTCAGGATAAAGACCTTGTTCTGGATAGCGTCACAAATAGCTTGTTTTTGAATGTTATCATACTCAATCCCCAGTTCTTGCTCGACAGTAGTGATATGCTTTTGAATAGTTTCTAAATCTTGTCTCTTCTGTTCTCCTTTTTCAAGGATACGAATCAAGTGACTGCGGATACCTTCCTCAGCGAAAAAGAGGCTGTTGTCAAAGATCTTGGTATCAATCTGCTGAACCTTGTCTTCTTCGATCAGGTAGGAGAGCTCTTGGGCAACTTGGCTGGGGTCTAGTTCCACGGGACGGGAAGACTCAAGGAGAGTAAGGGTTTGTTCCAGCAAATCCCGTGCTTCAACATAGGTGTCCCCTGTTTCCATACAGGCCTGAAAAAGACTGTGAACTAGACCGGCGCGGAAGCGTTCAGGAGCCTGACTTTCGATGCCTAGTTCCTCAGCTAGTTGGTCAGCAATGGTAAAGCCCAAACCCTTGATATCCTCAACTAGCTGGTAGGGATAATTTTCAACCACATCAAGGGTTTCTTCCTTGTAAAAGTCTTGAATCTGAAAGGCTAGTTTGTTGGGAATGCCGTAGTTGGCTAGTTTGGCCAAAACCATCTCCGTTCCGTAGTTGAGACGGAGAGTGGAGACGAAAGCCTCGCGATTTTTGGCAGAGAGCCCTGCGATGCCTTCTAACTTTTCTGGGTGTTGCAAAATTTCGTCAATGGTATTGTCGCCATAGGTGTCCACTATTTTCTGAGCTGTCTTGAGACCAATTCCCTTGAAATGGCTACTTGAAAAGTACTTGACCAAGCCCTTGCTAGTTGGTTTTGCACGTTCATAACGGTTGATTTGCAGTTGTTCCCCATACTTGGAGTGCTGGACAATTTGCCCCCAAAAAGTGTAGTCTTCGCCCCCAATCACATCAGCCATGGTGCCGGTGACAATAATTTCAAAATCATCAAAATCCTCTGCGTCTGTATCGTCGATTTCTAGGAGGAGGATACGATAAAAATTACTGGGATTTTCAAAAATAATCCGTTCAATGGTTCCTGAAAAATAAACTTCCATAAGATTCCTTTGCATAAATAGGTGAGAGTTAACTTTGTATCTATTTTATACTCAATGAAAATCTCTTCAAACCACGTCAGCTTCGCCTTGCCGTATATATGTTACTGACTTCGTCAGT
>NZ_VMMR01000009.1:17555-34530 GCF_013277285.1 Streptococcus sp. 339
ATTTTCATTGAGTATAACTTTGTTTCTATCTTAATCAAACTGGATAGTGAATAATCATATTCTCACGATAGAAGAAGAGGCTGAGATTGCTGACTCTCGGCCTCTTCGATTTCTTAAAATGTTCCGATACGGGTGATTGGCCAGAAGCGGAATTTAGCTTCCCCTGTGATATCTTTTGCTTTGAAGGTACCTACGTGGCGGCTGTCGCTCGAAACCAAGCGGTCGTCTCCGAGGAGAAGGTATTCTCCTTCTGGAACTGTAAAGCTAAAGTTGGTGTTGTAGTTGACATCAACTGTGAAGGCTTGAGCTTTTTGAGCGATACTTCTAAAGAAAGTTCCTTTATTTCCTTCAAATCCCTTGCCTGAGTAGGTGCTTTGGAGTTTGTCATCCTTGAAGCGTTTGATATAGTCAGCTAGATAAGGTTCATCTGTCTCTTTGTCATTGATGTAAAGTTTATCATTTTCGTAACGGATGGTATCGCCAGGCATTCCGATGACGCGCTTGACGATGTCCTTATTGCCATCTTCCTCATGGGCCACCACGATATCAAAACGGTCAATAGGGAGGTGCTTAACGACAAAGAGAATTTCGCCATCCGCTAGGGTAGGATCCATGGAGTGTCCTTCTACGCGGACATTACTCCAAAAAAAGATACGACTTAAAGCTAGTAATGACAGAATCAGGAGGAATAATCCCCACTCTTTTAGGAAATTTTTAAATGAATTCATAACTTACCTTTCTAAGCGTTTTTTCGCTTTTTCAGTATTTTTAAAGTGCAATTTGGCGCAGAAGTTGAGTCCCTGCATACCATAGGCTTGTAAAATCTGGCTAGCTACCTTATCAGAAGCTGTTCCAGCTCCACTTGGAAGTTGATAACCCAGTTCTCGTCCTAGATTTTCTAGATTTTCCAGAAAGAGATCACGCGCAATGATAGAAGAAACTGCGACAGCCAAGTATTCGCCCTCAGCCTTTTCTTCTAAGCTGATAGGATTGCTGAAACGATTGGCCTCTTGTGCCAAGTACTTGTCATAATTTTTAGCACTGGTAAAGGCATCAATCACAATTTTCTCAGGTTGAACGCCTTTTTGAAGAAGGAGATAGATAGCCTGGTTATGGAGGGCAACCTTAACCGAAACAGCATTGTAGCGGTCTCCGATGACCTCGTTGTACTTGCTTGGTGAGAGAAGCAGTGCCTGGTGCTGGATTTTGTCCTTGAGGATAGGGGCAATCTGACGAATCTTTTGGTCGGTCAGAGTCTTAGAATCCCCCACACCGAGTTTTCGTAAGAAGTCGTGCTGGTCTGGTGTGACAAAGGAAGCCACAACTGCAAGCCCACCAAAGTAGGAACCATTTCCCACCTCATCTGTCCCAATCAAAGGGAAATTTTGTCCGCTGGTTTCTTCTACCATTTGATAGCCAAAGAAACGAGCGTATTTCTCGGCTCCCTCACCCTGAAGCAAGACCTTTCCAGAAGTATAGATAGAAACCGTTGCTTGAGGTAGTCGCAAAAAGTAGCGAATATAGGGATTCTTGCTGGGAGCTAGACTGCTTTGATAGTGTTCAAGAAAAGCCTGAATCTCCTTTTCGCTTGGTGTGAGTGTTATACTTGCCATAGTTTCTATTGTACCATAAAAGCAGGCAAATTTGTAAAAACTGACAAAATTAGCGAATTTTGGTATAATATCGTGAGGTGAATTTTATGGCAAATCTAAATCGATTCAAATTTACATTCGGGAAAAAATCATTAACCTTGACAAGCGAGCATGATAACCTTTTTATGGAGGAAATCGCCAAGGTTGCGACAGAAAAATACCAAGCAATTAGAGAACAAATGCCTAGTGCAGACGATGAAACCATCGCTCTTTTGTTGGCAGTCAACTGTTTATCAACTCAGCTCAGCCGTGAGATTGAATTTGACGATAAGGAGCAAGAGCTAGAAGAACTCCGTCACAAGCTTGTGACTTGCAAGCAAGAACAGAGCAAGATTGAGGACTCCTTATGATTTCACTCCTTCTTCTATTGGTCTTGGCTTGGGGATTTTATATCGGCTATCGGAGAGGCCTGCTCTTACAGGTTTATTACCTGATTTCAGCTATGGCATCTGCTTTTATGGCTGGTCAGTTTTACAAGGGGCTTGGCGAGCAGTTTCACTTATTGCTCCCTTATGCAAATCCGCAGGAAGGTCAGGGAACTTTCTTTTTCCCATCGGATCAACTCTTTCAGTTGGATAAGGTCTTTTATGCAGGGATCGGCTACTTGCTTGTATTTGGGATTGTCTATAGCATCGGTCGTTTGCTTGGTCTCCTATTACACTTGATCCCTAGTAAAAAATTGGGTGGTAAGTTGTTCCAAGTTTCAGCAGGTATCTTGTCCATGTTGGTGACCTTATTTGTCTTGCAAATGGCCTTGACCATCTTGGCGACCATCCCCATGGCAGCTATACAAAATCCTCTTGAAAAGAGTATCGTCGCAAAACACATCATCCAGAGCATACCAGTAACAACCAGTTGGCTCAAACAAATCTGGGTGACAAATTTAATCGGATAAAAAGGGCAGGAGTTTTCCTAGCCCTTTGTTTACAGATTGACTAGAATCTATCAGAATGTAAAAAGCTACCACACCTAGACATTCAAAGATAAGGAAATAAAGATGAATAAGAAAATATTAGAAACATTAGAGTTTAATAAGGTCAAGGCCTTGTTTGAGCCCCATTTGTTGACCGAGCAGGGCTTGGAGGAATTGAGACAGCTAGCTCCAACTGCCAAAGCAGATAAAATCAAACAGGCTTTTGCTGAGATGAAGGAAATGCAGGCTCTTTTCGTTGAGCAACCGCATTTTACCATTCTCGCAACTAAGGAAATTGCAGGAGTCTGCAAGCGGCTGGAGATGGGGGCAGACCTCAATATTGAGGAGTTCCTACTCTTGAAGCGCGTGCTTCTGTCTAGCCGAGAGCTGCAAAGTTTTTATGCCAATCTGGAAAATGTCAGCTTGGAAGAATTAGCCCTTTGGTTTGAGAAATTACATGATTTTCCGCAATTACAAGGAAATCTCCAAGCCTTTAATGATGCAGGTTTCATTGAAAATTTTGCCAGTGAAGAATTGGCGCGAATCCGCAGAAAAATCCATGATAGCGAGAGTCAGGTACGCGATGTTTTACAGGACCTGCTCAAGCAAAAAGCGCAGATGTTGACAGAAGGGATTGTTGCTAGCAGAAATGGCCGTCAGGTTTTACCAGTCAAAAATACCTACCGCAATAAGATTGCAGGTGTCGTTCATGATATTTCTGCTAGTGGAAATACCGTCTATATCGAACCCCGTGAGGTGGTCAAACTGAGCGAAGAAATTGCCAGTTTGCGAGCAGATGAGCGCTATGAAATGCTTCGCATTCTCCAAGAAATTTCTGAGCGTGTTCGCCCTCATGCGGCTGAGATTGCTAATGACGCTTGGATTATCGGTCATCTGGACTTGATTCGTGCTAAGGTTCGCTTTATCCAAGAAAGGCAAGCAGTCGTTCCTCAGATATCAGAAAATCAAGAAATTCAACTGCTCCATGTCTGCCATCCTTTGGTCAAAAATGCCGTTGCAAATGATGTCCATTTTGGACAAGATTTAACAGCTATTGTCATTACAGGTCCCAATACAGGTGGGAAGACCATCATGCTTAAAACTCTGGGCTTGACACAGGTGATGGCCCAGTCCGGTCTGCCGATTTTAGCAGACAAGGGAAGTCGTGTTGGTATTTTTGAAGAAATTTTTGCTGATATTGGCGATGAGCAATCTATTGAGCAGAGCTTGTCTACCTTCTCTAGCCACATGACCAATATTGTGGATATTCTTGGCAAGGTCAACCAGCATTCGCTCTTGCTCTTAGATGAGTTGGGGGCTGGTACAGATCCCCAAGAGGGAGCCGCTCTTGCCATGGCTATTCTGGAGGACCTTCGCCTGCGTCAAGTCAAGACTATGGCGACGACCCACTATCCAGAACTCAAGGCCTACGGTATTGAGACAGCCTTTGTGCAAAATGCCAGCATGGAGTTTGATACTGCAACTCTACGCCCGACCTATTGCTTTATGCAAGGAGTTCCTGGTCGAAGCAATGCCTTTGAGATTGCCAAACGTCTAGGCCTATCTGAAGTTATCGTAGGGGATGCCAGTCAGCAGGTCGATCAGGACAATGATGTCAATCGTATCATTGAGCAACTGGAAGAGCAGACGCTGGAAAGCCGTAAACGCTTGGACAATATCCGTGAGGTGGAGCAAGAAAATCTCAAGATGAATCGTGCTCTTAAAAAACTTTACAACGAGCTCAATCGTGAAAAGGAAACTGAGCTTAACAAAGCGCGTGAACAAGCTGCTGAGATTGTGGACATGGCCCTCAGTGAGAGTGACCAGATTCTCAAAAATCTCCATAGTAAATCTCAACTTAAACCCCACGAAATCATTGAAGCCAAGGCCAAGCTGAAAAAATTGGCTCCTGAAAAAGTAGATCTATCTAAAAACAAGGTCCTTCAAAAGGCCAAGAAAAAACGAGCTCCCAAGGTGGGAGATGATATCGTGGTTCTCAGTTATGGACAGCGTGGTACCTTGACTAGTCAACTCAAGGATGGCCGTTGGGAAGCCCAAGTCGGTTTGATTAAGATGACCTTGGAAGAGAAAGAGTTTGGCCTTGTTCAAGCCCAGCAAGAAAAACCAGTCAAGAAGAAACAGGTCAATGTTGTGAAACGAACTTCTGGGCGAGGACCTCAAGCTAGACTGGACCTTCGAGGCAAGCGCTATGAAGAAGCCATGAATGAGCTAGATGCCTTTATAGACCAAGCTTTGCTTAATAATATGGCTCAAGTAGATATCATCCATGGTATCGGAACAGGTGTTATCCGTGAAGGTGTCACCAAATATCTACAAAGAAACAAACATGTCAAGAGTTTCGGCTATGCCCCACAAAATGCTGGAGGCAGTGGTGCGACTATTGTTACCTTTAAAGGATAAGAAAAGCCTGAGGAAATATGTGATTCCTCAAGCTTTTTGATTTCTAGCCTAGACATCTAAAGGTTGTCCAGTGTGATTGAGTTGTGTGACAGTGACGAAGAAGTCCTCTCTCATTCGAGTCAGAAGTTGATTTGGATAAATTTTTTCAAAGTTATCAAGACTAGCAAAGATATGCTTAGCTAGTTCTAGACCTCTGACATCATCTTGTCTGAGAAAATTATTAGCCCGTTCCATGGAAAGATTAATCATCTCTGTCATCTTGGTACTCAATAGAGGGAAGGCATTAATTACTTCCAGAGTCTTCATTGCTAAATTCTCAGCCTTATCATAGTAGCCATTGACAGAATAATGCTTGATAGCAGTTCTTAAGCAGGCAATGTAGTAGTCAGCAGTACGGATTGAATGGTATTCAGTCTGTTTTTTTAGAGTATCTAATAAGTGGTAGAGCCTGTAATCTAAAAATTCGATTGAAAAGTGAGGAAGGATAGATGAAAAGATATTCACCTCAATTTTATTCCAATCATCTAGTTCACTAAGATAGCTCTTGATATATTCTAGTTCTTGATAGTCTTTTGGAGTCAGAAAAGAATCACCAATAATATTCGCAATAGCAAATTTATTGACTACACGATTGGCAATCACATAGTGTTCAGCGATTCCAGGATTTTCCAGAGGCTGATTAATCAAGCTAAGGATCTTTTTAAATTCACGCTTATAGGCCAAATCAGCAACTTGAGCCTGTAATTTATGAAATTTAGTTGGAAACATCTGCGTTTTGAGACTATCAAAGGTCTCCTTATCAATTCCAATATTAGACAGAATCTCTTCAAATTTTTGAATGGTTATTCGAGATTTCCCTTGCTCAAACTGACGTAAAAAATGTGGAGTCACTGTAGTTCCAGCAGCTTCCTTCTGAGTAAACCCTCTCTCCTCACGGATGGCCTTATAAACTAATCCATAAACACTTTCATCTTGCATCCTAAATCTCCTCAAGTCCTTTTTTCCATTCTATCATAATTCTACCAATTTTTAAGGTAATTGTTCAATAAAGGTAAATATAGATACGCTTTTCGTAAATAAGGTAAATAGCATGCTATACTGTAACCGTAAACAATAAAATTTTAAAGGAGATTTTTGATGATGAAGTCAAAAACAGTTTTAGTAATTAGCCTAGCGGCTGCAACATTTGGATTGGTCTCTCTTGTGGACACAGCAGGAGTTCTACCTTTTTCAGCGCAAACAGTGCAGGCTGACACACAAACGCTGACTCCAACTGCTAAATATTATATTCTTGTTCCAAAAGGTTCAGAAGTATTTAAAGGATGGAAGGGAACTGCTAATCGTCCCATTATTTGGGCTACAAAAACCACTCCAGAATTATCTTATTTCGAAGAAACTGCTCGAAATTATATAGCTCTTGAAAATAAGTCTGGTGCCAATTACATAGAGTGGAAGGGGACTGTAGAAGAGTTTAAAGAGGCTGTTAAGAAGTTGACTGGTAAAACAACAGCTTCCTCAACTCCAAAGACTTTTAACCAATCAACAACGAGTCAAAAAGATGGCTGGTCAGGTTCGTCCTACTACCAAAATGGTAGCAAAGTTACCAGTAAGTGGATTTTTGATAAGAACTATAATTCCTACTTCTACCTAGATGCTTCAGGTAATTATGTTCAAAATGCTTGGGTAGGAAACTACTACCTCAAGTCAGGTGGATATATGGCTAAAAGCGAGTGGATTTATGATAAGAATTATGGTTCATATTACTACCTAACGTCGGAAGGAAGTTACGCCCGTAATACTTGGGTGGGTAACTATTATCTCAAGTCAAATGGTAAGATGGCAGTGAATGAGCGTACACCAGATGGTTATCAAGTTGATGGATCAGGTAAGTGGATCCGCTCTAAGGGAACTCATACAGCCAGCAGTTCACAAGCAACATCATTAGGAATAAGCCTTTACCATGTCAATGATGCTATGACCTATATCGATATTGCTCTACCTAGTACTCCATCTTCATCTTATCAAGTAGCCTATGATTTTGCCTTAATTGATGTAAATACAGGTAAGGTTTCTACAGATGCTCATTTTACTGCTACTTACAGTCCAAGTCTACGTGTTTTTCAAACTCGTCACTTCTTTAGTGCAACTCCAGATGGAAGTTATCTCTTTGTTATCAAAGGAAAAGGACAAGATGGTAAGGTATATGATGGACAATCTGTTGTCTTTCGTGTAAAGAATCATCGTTTTGTCGGATAGATAAATGTTGCACTTTAAACAAATAAAGACTAAAAAATAAAGGAAATTAAAAACATGAACAAAAAGAAATTATTAGTATGTGCTTTGGCACTTTCAACAGTCGGAGTATTGTCAACTATTGACACAGCGGGAGTTCTACCTTTTTCAGCAAAAACAGTGCATGCTGATGACATTGTTGCAGTTGGTAATGTTGATCACAAGGTCAATCTAAGTTTGGTTGGTTATGATAAAAATCGTGGCGTTTCTGTCACTTTTTCAACTGATAGTGTTAATCCTAATTTTGTTAATAATTGGAATAGTAAGCAAGATTCTATTATTGTAAGAACGAAGCTTGTTAATGCTAAAACAAAAGAGGTTGTGGATAATGACACCGGAGCAAGTGTTAGATTGAGATCCTATGATTTAACAAAAAGCAGCATTGACTCTTATTCATATGAATCGATTCCTGATGGTGAATACAAATATGAAGCCTATGTAAGTGAATTTTATATTGATTCTCAGACTAAGCTTCGTCATCAATACAAAGGAGAATCTCCTATTTTTAGTATTAAAGACGGTAAATTTGCTGGTCTAGTATCTTCAACACAATCATCTACAACACCAACAACTACTGAAACTCCAAAACAATCTACTAACTCTACCTCAGGTCAGACTGGTTGGTCAGGTTCTTCTTACTATAAAGCTGGTGTTAAAGTAGTCAATCAATGGATTTTTGATGTTCAGTACAATTCTTACTTCTACCTAAATGCTTCAGGTAACTTTGTTCAAAATGCTTGGTCAGGAAGTTATTACCTCAAATCAGGTGGCTACATGGCTAAGAGCGAATGGATTTATGACAATAACTATAAATCATACTATTACTTGACAGCAGAGGGCAGATATGCGCGTAATGCTTGGGCTGGAAGTTACTACCTCAAATCAGATGGTAAAATGGCTAAGAGTGAGTGGATTTATGATAGTAGCTACAAATCTTACTATTACCTAACATCAGAAGGAAGCTATGCTCGTAACACATGGGTAGGTGACTACTATCTCAAGTCAAATGGTAAGATGGCAGTCAACGAACGTACCCCAGATGGCTACAAAGTAGATGGCTCAGGTAAGTGGGTTAAATAGAATAAAAGTAGTGAAAGGAATTAGCACAGGCTGGTTCCTTTCTCTTAGATAAGGGAGAAATATGAAAAAGTTACTATTAACCACAACACTTTCACTGACACTAGTTCTAGGAGGTTGTCAGTATCTACCTTGGAATAAAAGCGCGGAACCAGCATCCGAGGAAGTAGCAACTCCAGAGATAGATTACAGCAAATATAACAAGGTTTTGGATGACTACGAAAAAGTAGCGAAAGGCACCTTCCCGAAAGGTATAGATGTCAATCCCCTAGCTAGTCAAGTGAAGTCTTCTCAAGGCTTTTATACAGATGTAGTTTATCACAAGACGGATTTGAATAATGATGGAGTCGATGAACTCTTGCTTGCTCTTGAAATGAAGAGTGGCGAAAAGAGTTTACTTGATATTCGTACGCTGAAAGACGAAAAGGTGATTCGTTTGACTGATCAAGAAAATCGTTTAGACCAGATTGGTGAGAGAATGACAGTCGGTATCTTGCCAGATAATTCTCTGCTCTATCGTGGAGCTGGTACAGCAACGAGTCACATCTATGCTCACTACCAATTTAGTGAAGACGGACAGTCTTTGGTAAAGGGTAAGGAGGCTCAAGAAGTAGCAGATCTTGGGGTCGGTTCTCCCATTTCTTTAGATACTTTAAGCTGGAAGTCAGTTTCAGATAAGATTCTTGGCGGAAGCAGTGAAGACAAGAGTACAGATGAAGCCAAACCAAGCGTAGATTACAGTTCTTATAACAGCATTTTGAAGGATTATGAATTTATTTTAGACCATAAGGCAGAGGTTAAGGATAATATCAATCTAACTGCTAATATCTATGCAGGGATGGCAGAACGCAGTCAAGCCTTCACCTATGCAATGGTTGATATGGATAAAAATGGCATTGATGAATTGATTGTCTTTTCGAAAAATGGTAGTGAGATTTTAGATATTTTTACACTCAAAGATCAGAAAGTTATTCGCCTCACCAATGCTGAAAATAAAATGCAGATGCTTGGAACACGCTTTAAGGCCTATCTCCTAGAAGATGGGAAGCATTATACCCAGTGGAATCCGTTCGCAGGAGATCCACAGACCATTCATACCATTTGGAAATTGAATAGTAGTGGGGACAAACTAGAGAAGGTTAAAGAAGCTAAGACAGAGGATGAAGTCAGTCCTGGTGCTCGAATGAATCTATCTAGTCTGACTTGGAAATCTGTAACAGAAAAATTTGCTGCAACAGCATCTTCATCAAATCAAAATACTTCTGGGAAAATGGACATTAATGCCATAAAAAATGGAGATTTCTCTAGTATTGAGGGAAAATGGAGTAATGGTCATGGAGGAGAAGATTTAGTCTTTAGTAAAGATGGCTTGATAGCGCCAGAGAAATTTAAGGTTGACCTTGCAGAATCAGAAATAGTCAATGATTTTTTACGAGCTCGCTACTCAGGTCCATCTTTTGGAGTCTTTATTCAATTCATACCAGCAGGTGTTAGAATACCTGATGAGACATCAATGGATTAATATCAGACGCTTCGGATATTAGTAAAGATAGAATTCTCTATCGCGCTTCATTTCCAGTACATAATAAACCAGAACAATTCTTATATCGTGTAGACTAGGAGTGAAACAGATTGATTTAATTAACAGCACCTCACGCACATGGAAATGCTCAATCTTTTTATACTGAGTCAAATAAGATTTTCCCAAAATCCATTGACAAAAGCCAACATTTTTTGTAAAATAAGAATCAATTAAATACCAACACCGAATGAAGTTTAATAGAAGTGGGGAATCGTTTGATTTTCCATGACTGTAAATGGACGGAACTCTGGAGAGACCGTAAAGGCACCGAAGGGGCAAGGCAGGCAACTGCTCAAACTCTCAGGTAAAAGGACAGAGCTAGGATAGACCGCTTTTTAGCATTTATCTAAGCATTCCAGAGTACATGTATCTTGCATGTGCTCTTTCTTTTGGGGTTGAAACGATAGGAGAAGGAAATGTTAGAATTGCTTAAATCAATCGATGCTTTTGCTTGGGGACCGCCCCTCTTGATTTTATTGGTCGGAACAGGGCTTTACCTAACTATTCGGCTAGGACTCTTGCAGGTTTTGCGTCTGCCCAAGGCCTTTCAGCTTATTTTTATCCAGGATAAGGGACATGGGGATGTATCCAGTTTTGCAGCTCTGTGTACAGCCTTGGCATCAACCGTTGGAACAGGAAATATCATAGGAGTTGCGACGGCTATCAAGGTTGGTGGACCAGGAGCCCTCTTTTGGATGTGGATGGCGGCTTTCTTTGGAATGGCTACAAAGTATGCGGAAGGACTCTTGGCCATTAAATACCGCACCAAGGACGACCATGGTGCAGTGGCGGGAGGTCCCATGCACTATATCCTTCTAGGAATGGGGGAGAAGTGGCGACCACTTGCTGTTTTGTTTGCAGTAGCAGGAGTACTGGTTGCTCTCTTGGGAATCGGAACCTTCACCCAAGTCAACTCGATTACAGAATCTATCCAAAATACAACGGCGATTTCGCCAACCATCACAGCTCTCGTCTTGTCTGTCTTTGTAGCGATTGCAGTCTTTGGCGGACTCAAGTCCATTTCAAAGGTTTCAACTACTGTTGTTCCTTTTATGGCTATCATTTATATCTTAGGAACTCTTACAGTTATTTTCTTTAATATCGGAAAAATCCCTGGCACAATCGATTTAGTCTTTACCTCAGCTTTTAGTCCCCTTGCTGCGGTAGGTGGATTTGCTGGTGCTAGCGTTCGGATGGCTATTCAAAATGGTGTGGCGCGTGGTGTGTTCTCAAACGAATCTGGTCTGGGTTCTGCTCCTATTGCAGCTGCAGCTGCCAAGACAAATGAACCAGTAGAGCAAGGTTTGATTTCCATGACAGGAACCTTTATTGATACCCTCATCATTTGTACTCTAACTGGTTTGACCATCTTGGTAACTGGAGTTTGGAGTGGTGACTTGAATGGGGTTGCCTTGACTCAGTCAGCTTTCTCAACAGTCTTTTCACACTTTGGGCCTGCCCTCTTGACCATCTTCCTTGTACTTTTTGCCTTTACAACGATTCTAGGTTGGAACTATTACGGAGAACGCTGTTTTGAGTTCCTCTTTGGGGTTCGCTTTATCTGGCTCTACCGTGTGGTTTTTGTGCTCATGGTCTTGTTAGGAGGATTTATCGAGTTGGATATGGTCTGGATTATCGCAGATATCGTCAACGCCTTGATGGCTCTGCCAAACTTGATTGCCCTCTTGGTCTTGTCGCCAGTCGTTATTGCTGAAACTAAAAAGTATTTTGACAAATAATGGAATCACACAGCTCGTGTGATTTTTTTGCCTATAAATAATTTTTATCAGCCTGATATATAATATATATTATGCAAGTGATTGGAAGTGTGATAAACTAATACTCAATGAAAATCAAAGAGCAAACTAGGAAGCTAGCCGAAAGCTGTACTTGAGTACGGTAAGGCGACGCTGACGCGGTTTGAATTTGATTTTCGAAGAGTATAATATACAACGAAAATCTTATGAGAGGAATAAACCTTTATCTTAAATAAACTTAGGAATCAGGATTTTATAAGATTTTCCAATAATATTAGTGTCAATAACAAGAAAAGAGGTATCTTATGACAACATTTACCATCCATACAGTAGAATCAGCACCAGCAGAAGTGAAAGAGGTTCTTGAAACAGTAGAAAAAGATAACAATGGCTATATTCCCAACCTAATCGGTCTCTTGGCCAATGCACCGACTGCTTTAGAAGCCTACCGTACTGTCGGAGCTATCAACCGTCGCAACAGCCTGACACCCGTTGAGCGTGAAGTGGTGCAGATCACGGCAGCCGTGACCAATGGTTGTGCCTTCTGCGTCGCAGGTCATACAGCTTTTTCCATCAAACAAATCCAGATGAATGATGACTTGATTCAAGCCCTTCGCAATCGTACTCCAATTGAGACAGATCCTAAATTGGATACCCTAGCTAAGTTTACCCTGGCAGTTATCAATACCAAGGGTCGTGTAGGAGATGAAGCCTTGGCTGAGTTTTTAGAAGCTGGCTACACCCAACAAAATGCCTTGGATGTGGTTCTTGGTGTCAGCCTAGCAAGCCTCTGTAACTATGCCAACAACCTAGCCAATACCCCAATTAACCCAGAATTGCAACCTTATGCTTAATTCATATCTGAGTAAAAAATGAAGTCTGAAATCAACGGACTTCGTTTTTTATCCCCTCATTTAAGCGCTTTTATGCTATACTGAAACTAACATGATTATTGGAGGTTAGGATGAAAAAACTCCCCTTGGTATTTTCTGGTTGTTTGCTAGGTTTAGCAGGATCTGGAAATCTTATTTTAGATACGTTGCCGGTTCTGTCACATCTTTTTAGTCTGACAGGTTTGATTTTGTGGATTTACTTTCTGCTTCTGCATCTTTTTAATTGGAAAGAAACCAAGCAAGAGTTGACCAAGCCCCCTCTTTTATCAGGAATGGCCACCTTTCCCATGGCTGGGATGATTTTATCGACCTATGTCTTTCGCGTCTTCCCTCATCTTTCTTTGGTTGTGCAAGGACTCTGGTGGTGTTCATTTCTCTTGGATTTGGCCTTGATTGCTGGTTTCACTATCAAGTTTGCTTGTCCGGGTCGGAGGGTTCATGCTACTCCTAGCTGGACGGTGCTTTATGTAGGGATAGCGGTAGCAGCCTTGACTTATCCTCTGGTGGGTATCATGGAAATTGCCTATGTGACCTTGAGTTTTGGTTTTCTTCTTACCTTCTATCTCTATCCCCTTATTTATAGTGATTTAAAGAAGCAACCACTCCCACTAGCCTTGCTTGGGCAAGAAGGTATCTACTGTGCTCCCTTTTCTTTGCTTTTGGCTTCTCTGGTTCGAGTTGGAGGAGCTAGCCTACCGACTTGGGTCTTGATTTTCATGCTTTTGGCTTCCCAATCCTTCTTTTTCTTTGTTTTGACTCGCCTACCCAATATTTTAAAACAAGGTTTTCAACCAGCCTTCTCAGCCCTCACCTTCCCGACTATTATCACAGCTACTTCGCTTAAGATGGCTCAGGGAATCTTGAAACTTCCATTTTTGGATTATTTGGTACTGGCTGAAACTGTTATTTGCCTAATCATTTTGCTCTTTGTATTAGGCGCTTATCTGATTTGGTTACGAAAAAAGGTCTAGCTAGAAATAGCTAAACCTTATTTTTTATGGTTTGATGACCTCAGCTCCACCCATGTATGGACGAAGTGCTTCTGGGATGGTCACGGAACCATCTTCATTTTGGTAGTTTTCAAGAATAGCAGCCACTGTACGTCCAACTGCAAGTCCAGAACCGTTCAAGGTATGGAGCAATTTTACCTTGCCATCTGCTTCATCACGGTAACGGATTTGGGCACGACGGGCTTGGAAATCTTCTGTGTTTGAACAGCTTGAGATTTCACGGTAGGTATTTTGGGCTGGAATCCACACTTCCAAGTCGTAAGTCTTCGCAGATGAGAAGCCCATATCTCCAGTAGAGAGCGCAACGACACGGTATGGAAGGTTAAGTTTTTGAAGAATGTTTTCAGCGTTGGTTGTCATTTTTTCCAATTCTTCGTAAGATTCTTCTGGTTTGGCAAATTTAACCATTTCAACCTTATGGAATTGGTGCAAACGAATCAAGCCACGAGTATCACGACCAGCTGAACCAGCCTCAGAACGGAATGATGGGCTCATAGCAGTGAAATAGATTGGCAGGTCTTTACCGTCAAGAATTTCATCACGGTAGTAGTTTGTCAGAGGAACTTCAGCTGTAGGAATAAGGACGTAATTGCTGTCGCTGAGTTCAAAAGTATCTTCCTTGAATTTTGGATATTGACCAGTCCCAAACATAGAATCGTGGTTAACCATGTAAGGCGTGATGACTTCAGTATAACCTTCTTTGCCATGCTCGTCCAACATAAAGTTGTAGATAGCACGTTCCAAACGAGCACCGAGGCCTTTATAGAAGAGGAAGCGAGCGCCTGTTACCTTGCCACCGCGTTCCCAGTCGAGGATACCAAGGTCTTCACCAAGATCCCAGTGAGCTTTTGGCTCGAAATCGAACTCGCGTGGAGTGCCCCAACGACGAACTTCCACATTGTCATCTTCGTCAGCCCCAATAGGAACGCTGTCAGCAGGGATGTTTGGAAGAGTAGTAGTAAATTCTGTCAATTTAGCATCGATTTCTGCCAATTCAGCATCCAAGGCTTTAACCTCAGCAGATAGAGTTTGCATGGCAGCAATCTTGTCATCTGCATTTTCCTTGTTGCGTTTGGCTTGGGCAATCTCAGCAGAAACTGTGTTGCGTTCAGCCTTGAGAGTTTCAACCTTGACCAAGATGTCACGACGTTTAGCATCGATTTCTTTCATCTCGTTTAAGACAGCAGCATCTACACCACGTGTAGCCAATTTTTCTGCGACAGCATCAAAGTCTGTACGAATACGTTTGATATCTAACATAAGAACTCCTTTATGAAAAAAGCACACCTGACAAAGCGTTGGAGTGGCAGGGCCACGGTTCCATCCAACTTCACAGGTGTGCACTTGATTGTGTATGTAATTGTTATTAACGGTAGAATTTCACCTATCCCTCCTATCTGCTCGCAGCATCCGCAGACTTTCTGAAAGAAGAAGATAACCTACTTATCCGTTGCTATAATTATACTAAAGTTTCTACTTTTTTGCAAATAGATTTTTAAATTTTTGACCAATTGTCTGAATCAGGGTCGGAAGTTTGATGACCTTGTCATTACCCAGTTTTTCACGAGCAATTTTGAGAATGGCACCTGAGTCTTTTGAAGCAAAGAGGAATTTTCCTTTGTCTGTAAAGACTTCGAAGTGGCGACTGATTTTCCGCCCAGTGACATTGGCTCCAATTTGGTTGATATGGCTCCAAGGAATCTGGATAAATTGTTCAACATTGACATCGGGGTAAAATTCCAAAGCCTGATCTCCGACAAGGAATTTCCCAACTTTCCCAGCGATAGAGAGGTAGGAAGTGCCTGTCGTACTGAGGAGTACTGTTTTGTTAAGTGATTGAGCCATGCTTAGTCTTCCTTACTTTCTCCAAAAAAGGCATTGTAGAGGGCTTTGATTGCTGCTTTCTCTTGGTCTTTATTGACAACAAACATAATAGAAACTTCACTAGAACCTTGAGACATCATCTGGATGTTGATTTTGTTTTCAGATAGAGCGCGTGTCGCAGTAGCAGTCACTCCGATATGGCTCTTCATTTTTTCACCAACAATCATAATGATAGAAAGGTCGTGTTCGATTTCTGCATGATCTACTTTAGCCTTTTGAACCAACTGACGCAGGATTTCTTCTTCCTTGATAGGAGTTAGTTCGCGAGAACGGAGGATGATTGAAAGATCGTCGATACCGGTTGGCATATGTTCCCAACCGATGTTAAGATCTTCAAGGATTTGCAGAACCTTGCGTCCAAATCCAACCTCACGGTTCATAAGGTATTTCGACATGTTGATGCTGACAAAGCCTGAGTCACCAGCAATTCCCACAACTGGAAATTCATCACTACTGTGTTTTAGAACGATACGAGTACCTGGGTGGTCAGGGTTATTGGTATTCTTGATAACCAGAGGGATTTTTCCACGGTAGGCAGGAAGAAGAGCTTCGTCATGAAGAACTGAGAATCCTGCATAGGCCAACTCACGCATTTCACGGTAGGTCAACTCAGGGATCGAGTGTGGTTGGTGGATAATACCAGGGTGGGCTGCAAAGATACCATCAACGTCCGTAAAGTTTTCATAGAGGTCGGCTTTTACACCTGCAGCAATGATAGAACCTGTAATATCAGAACCTCCACGTGAGAAAGTACAGATTTGATTTTCCTTGGTAACTCCAAAGAAACCAGGAATGACAAGAACTTCATTTGCATTTGTCAATTCTTCAATCTTGTCATAACTTGATGGAATGATGCGAGCGTGACCAGGTTCACTTGTGACCACAATCCCAGCTTCTCTAGGGTGCATATAGCGTGCATCGATACCATTTTGGTTAAAGTAGGCAGCAATCAATTTGGCATTGTTATTTTCACCGGCTGCTAGGAAAGTATCGTAGAGAAATTCATTTTCATCAATAGGAAGAGTGGCCAAGGCACGAATACTTTTTGAAATTTTTTCTAGCACAGCTGGTTTAAGACCTAGTTCACTAACCATAGCAGCATAGCGGTCGATAATCCAGTTTTGGCTCTTGCTAATATCGTTACCAGCAACATAATCGCGGTAGTATTTAATCAAGGCATCCGTAACCTTAGTATCTTCAGCATTGCGTTTTCCTGGTGCAGAAACAACTACAAAACGACGCTCTAGATCGCTTTTAACGATGTTTAAAACTTTTTCTAATTGACCAGCAGAGGCAAGAGAGCTACCTCCAAATTTAACAACTTTCATAAGAACTCCTAAAGTAAGTATTTTATACGATTATAGCAGAAAGAAAGGCTTTTTTCAATGAAGAAAATAAGATGCTTTATAGGATAAAGCGAGCCTTTCCAATCGGCTGAGACAAGGATAAAGCGAGCCTTTCCAATCGGCTGAGACACCCGACTTTATCACTTAA
>NZ_VMMR01000090.1:0-10792 GCF_013277285.1 Streptococcus sp. 339
CTGGCTTGAAGCCATAATAAAAAGCTCACTAAAAAAGTGAGCAACATTTCCAATGAGATACTTCTGTTGACGAGCGCGTCTCTCCGCCCCCTCATTGCCTTGCGAAGAGGCTTGGCGAATCGAAAGGAGGTGTTTTTTCCTGTTTTCAATTCTACTTATTTTTGCACATTTTTTTAATTTTATCAAACAAAAAAACGCAAGCCGAAGCCTGCGAAAAGTTTTTTATAACCATTGAATTTCTTTCACATCTGTTTTACGAACTTTAGCATATTTCTTAGCGCTTGTAAAATGTAGAGTAACCGGTTTAAACATTCCACTTTTATCTCTTCGTAAACCTAAAATTGCGGATCTTTTGTTTCTATCTTCAAAAAATATGACGTCCAACTTCATAGTGTTTTTAGATAAATCTTTGGCTAGGATACAACAACTTGTTATCTTAGAATAGAAGATATCACCGATAAAACTATACAAAGATATCCTTTCGATTACATCATTGTACATAGGATGATTTCTAAAATCTTCCAAAATAAAAACACCAGCTTGAATAGCAGGTATTGTTTGACTAGCATAATCTCGTGTGATTTTGTGCAAGCCAAATAAGTGATGTAAATCAGTCAAGCAAAAATCTACTTCGAAAGTCTCTAAATGCTTATAATTCGTTGATACTTGACATGTTTTTCCATCGAATTTCTCTTGATAATCTAAAATACAATCAAGTAATTTCAACGACAAACTCCATATTTTCTCAAAATAAAAAAAGCACGGGGCAGTTCTCACTACTGCCCAAAGTGGATGATTAGAGTCGGCTTCTCTAACTCCCTATGTTGTGCTTATTAGGCTTATCGCAAGGGAACAGTTTTTAGCTCTGCCAAGCCACATAGCGTGCTTACTACTATGTGTCCATGTCTCCATGGATTGCCGAACGGTTTAACGACGTTTTGGGAGTCGGGATAACGAGAAAAGTGATACTTTTACGTTTTTTCCAACTTAATTATGACATCTTTCTTTCAAAAAGTCAATATTTATCGCTTTCTTTAACGAAAAAAATCCCACAAGAACGAATCCTGTGGGGAGATACACATTTTAGAAAAGCTTTCCTTTATTCTACTATTTTTCTTGTATTTTATCATTCAGTATGATAAAATACAAGTTTTTTGATAAAATAACCAAAAACTACTCGCTATCCCTTCTCACATTACCCTACATATCGTTTGACATGCGACTAATCGTTCAAGGAAACTTCAAGGACAACTTTTCTCTCATCCCCTATGTAGGTCATTTCTACTCTTATAGGCTCAATTTGACACTTTTCTTCTTCGAATTGCTCATATTCCTCCTGAATAGTAAGTTCGATTTATCCAAATTTATTTTTGTCTATTTTGATGAACACTTCCACGAAGATAGTCTGAAAATGAATTTGCACCAATTTTTCTTCTCTTTTTAAGCATATTATTCCAGATATGATTGCCCTCTTGTTCAGTAATAAATTACGCTTTAAACGCTTCAATCAGTATATCTCCTGTCGTCATATGTTCTAAAGAAAATTCTTCTACATATGGTTGAACATCTCTTAGGTTATTACTTCCTAATATCCCGTTATGCTTTTTCGCTAAGGAAATAGAAGCCGCTTCTCCCTTACCAATAACCTTGTTACTATCATGATTTCTTGTTAAATTTCTATATAATGCGTATTCTTCAGTTCCAATGTCTATGCTCACAATCTCAGCTGAACCCTTAGCTACTAACTGGTCTATCCTAGATTTTAAATGGGGGATTGTAGGTATATTGATTTCATCATACACCTCTTGTGGAATAACAATTTTACCCGAATAGAGCTTTTCTAAAAGATGTTCAGTGCCAACCCATAAAAATGCTGAAATACAATCTGTATCAATAAATACACGACTAGTCAAACGACAACTCCCCCTCTTCATCTAGCCCATATACAATATCATATCTGAAAGCATCTAGTAGCAGTTCCTCATACTTCCCTTGCGAAATTCTGTTATTTTCTAAAAGTTGTTCAGTCGATTTAATATAGTGTCCTAATACCATTTCCTTTTTACTTTCTGACAAAGGACGATATAAACTTGTATCATAGCCTAATCTTGAAGCTGTCTCTATAACACTAATATCCATATTTTTAATTTCTTCTGCATCAAGGTATCCATCATTCCGCAATCTATATAACATAGCTTTATGACTGATACCATAAAACTGACCCAATTTTATAATATCTTCTACTTCAAGATGAGTTCTATTAGCATTTTCTCTGATTTCCTCAACCATCCTATACAGTGAAGATGGGGAAACTAAAAAATATGAAGCAAACTGATCCGCTTTTCTTTCAGTTTCATCTCCTTCACCAATCAAGATAAGACTGACTGAACTCTTCTTCACCTCATCATAATAAAGATGATACAGTTCATGTGCTAAAGAAAATCCTTGTCTTCCTAATGACATGTCTGAATTGATTACAATGAGACTGGACTGAGTTCCTTTATAACAGACTCCGCTAATATTCTTTCCGAGTCCATAAAATACCAGCGTCAAATTCTCTATCTTTTGTACCAATTTAAAAATATCTATCGGCGCTTCACCGTCAGCTCCCAACTTTTTTCTAAGATTTGAAGCTTTATTACTTAAATCCATTTTATCAATCATTTATTTTGTCTCCAATAGCTGATCTATCTCAAATTGATTCAATACAATTTTATTGATTTTCGCTAAAACTTTAAGATCTTGGTCTACTATTTTATTTTTTCTAAACGATATTACACACTGTTGTTCAGCTTGTTCGCCAAACAAAAGATATTCAACCGTACAGCAAAACAGGGCAGATAGTTTCTCAATAACATCCGACGTGATATTCCTTTCACCTTTTTCCATTTTGGCAATCATGCTTTGATTCAAAGACAAATATTCAGCAATCTTATCTTGAGTAAGATTTGAAGATATTCTAAGTTCTTTTATTCTTTTTCCAACATCACATACATTTATCATATTCATACACCTCTCATAAAAAGAATAGCACACTCTTGTCATAAAGTCAATTTTTTAAATAAAAAAAATATGACAAAACAAGGACTCAATTTATTGATGCTGCTTAAACATCCAAAATTGATGATAGTAAACCTATTTGATGAGTTCCTATCAACAATCATATCTTCAATCTCAAAACAGTACTTAAAGCTATCCGACTCGGTTTACATTGTCAAATTTAGATTTTATTTGAGCATAACTTTCTAGTTTGCTTTTTGATTTTTATTTAATATAGTAGCAAAAATTGAAGGAAATATCTCCACAAGAAAACGCATACTATTAAGCTTTTTCAAGACCTAATAATATGCGCTGTTCTGATTTGAAAGACATTCCATTATTATTTTACTGTTATCAAGCCTTCAGGCTCGACTGTAAATTCTGGTTTTTCTGCTATCGTGCCATCTTCTTTAAGGTAATACCAGCCATCATTTGATTTGACAAAGGCATTAGAAACCATGTCCCCATTTTGACTATCAAGATAGTACCAAGTCTCCTTGTATTTGATCCAGCCTGTTTTCATAGCACCTTCTCCATCGAAATAGTACCACTTCTCAGCGATTTTCTTCCAGCCTGTCGCCATTTCGCCTGACTGGTCAAACCAGTACCAGTTGCCGTCTGTGTGCTTCTTCCAGCGGTCTGCAAGCATATATCCTGAACCGTCAAAGTAATACCAGGTACCATTAACTTTCTCAAACTTATCTTTTGGATAAGAACCATCTGAGTGTACATACCAGGTGCCAGTATCGTTCTGTCGCCATCCTGCTTCAATCGTCAAGCCGTTTTCAATATCCTGCTTGAATTGCTCACGACTAATGCCCCAGCTTGCAAGATAAGGATAAGGGTCAACATGATCTGAGTTGTTGTCAGGTTGGTTATTGGTGCAATATTCGTGTGTCTTGATACCTGCTAAATCAGCAGTATCAAGCGTTTTAGGTATCCCAGCCTCGTCTGCTAGATTACGCAAGAGTTCGATATAGAGACGATAGTCAATCAGAAACTCTTCTTTCGATTCATGGCTTTCAATCAGTTCAACTTGTGCATAACCTTCTGCATTCCAACCGCCCCCAACGTCCCAGGCACCATTATCAACAGGTCCTACCTGCATAACACGACCATTACCGACTACGTGAGAAAAGAAGCCCAATTCAGGATCTTTTCTGTAATGGTAGTCAGCCTCATTTTGAACCGTTGAATTACGGTTGCCTGTGGAATGGGCATGGACTTGCCTATATGGTTGCACGCCGACTTGAGGCAAATCTGTTCTTAATTTACTCACATCAATTTCCATATTTTACTCCTTATCAATTAAAACAACTTATTTTTTACAATCCAGAGCTAGAAACTCCTTTATTTCTACCTCATAAAGAATACAATCCTAGTCACGATTGGGCTTGTAGATAGAACTTCAAAACGCACTATTTTGACACTGTAAATAGGACTGATAAGGTCTGCATCCTATCTACAATAACACCCCAGACTAAAAAGCTTTTCAAAAGTATATTTTTACAGTCTCTATATGTCCTTTTCATAAATACTATACTTTATTATATCATATAAAAGAAGTCAAAAGTCTGTTAAACTATTTTCAAGACCAAACTAAAGATAACAGCACAAGTTTTTTCGATTTTCACTAGAGGAAATGGATTTTATTAGCAAATACAGCTAGGAGAGCACTTTGGTTGCCAAGATGGCCTTACCTTCTTTTATCAAGGGGTGACGGAACAGTGAGAAGTACAGTTGGATGGTCATGGTAACCCAGATGAGGGGTTCACAAAGAATAACTCCCTTATAGCCCGCCCAAGGGATAATCAAGACCACAAAAGCGATTTTCCCGATTAGTTCGATAAAACTAGAAACCAGAGGAAGGATTTTTTGCCCCAAACCCTGCAAACAATTGCGATAAATCAACAAGAGGCTCAAAATGGGATAAAAGGCTGAACTAATTTGCAGATAGAGACTTCCATTTTCTATCAAGTAACCATCTGTCGAACTAGCCAAGAAGGAAACCAAGGCTGGACTGGCAAAAAAGAGGAAAACACAAACAAAAACTGCCCAGGATATACTTAAACGACTGCCGATTCGAAGGCCTTGAACAATACGGTCTGGGCGCTTAGCACCTAAATTCTGAGAAGCAAAGGTCGTCATCGAAGCAGAAATAGCAGTTATCGGAAGAAGGGCGAAGGCCATAATGCGTCGAGCCGCCGTTTGTGCACTTATAATCACTGCGCCAAAGGTATTGACAGAAGACTGTAAAATCACACTGCCGATGGACACAATTGAACTCATCAAGCCCATAGCCAAACCTTGCTCCAAGAGATCTGCGTACAAGGACTTATCCCATTTGAAATGCTTGCGCTGAGGCAAAAGTTCTGGCACACTCTTACAGATATAATAAAAGCAAAGAACCGCTGATAAACCTTGCGAAATAATGGTAGCAAGTCCCGCGGATTGAACTCCCAGATGCAGTTGCGTAATAAAATAGAGATCCAGAACCACATTAACCAGAGCAGAAAAAATCAAAAATCCAAGGGCAGCTAGACTGTCCCCAATGGACTGCAACAAACCTGCAAAAAGATTATAGGCAAAGCTGACACCGACACAAGTCACAATCATAGAAATATATTGATAGGACTGGGGAAGGATTTCAGCAGGGGTATCTAGGTACTGTAAAAGAGGATACAAACCAAGAAAGCCCAGCAGCATCACTACAACACTCAAAAGAGCCCCTAAAATCCAGGTGGATGCTACTGCTTCCTTGATTTTAGTGAAATTCCGAGCTCCATAATAACGGGCAATGACAATCCCCATGCCATTTCCAACACCAAGAGTAAAACCTACAATCAGGTCAAAAATCGCTGTCGTCGCCCCTACCGCTGCCAAGGAGTCTTGTCCAAGAAAACGTCCAACAATCAAGACATCAGCAGTGTTATAGAGTTGCTGAAAGATATTAGACAGCAAGATTGGGAAGGCAAAACTCAAGAGAGAAGGAAGAATCGGATCATGTATCAGGTCCACTGTTCGTTTTTTATTCATAAGGCTATTACATCAGCTTTCTAGTGGAGCCACAAGAAACAGCAAACTATAGTCAATCTGAAATCTTGAATCAAAAATCGAAAAAGTAGCGGATTTCTCCACTACTTTAACAGCTTATTCTTCAATTTCGATTTCAAGTTCATCGCCTAGGTCAAGTGTCACTTCTTCATTCACAGAATCTGCTTGAACTGCTTCATCTTTTTTGTTTTCAGTATCTTGTTCTGAAGCTTCTTCTCCATCAATCAAGCCAAATTTAGAACGGACTTGCTTATCAATTTCATCAAAGATTTCTGGGTGCTCTGCCAAATATTTCTTAGAATTCTCAGAACCCTGACCGATTTTTTCATCCTTGTAAGAATACCAAGCTCCTGCTTTTTTGATAATATCCAAGTCGCTTGCAATCTTCAAGAGTTCACCAGTCTTAGAAATTCCTTCTCCGTACATAATTTCAACTACGGTTTCCTTAAACGGTGGAGCTACCTTATTTTTTACAACCTTAATCTTAGTTTCTTTACCGACATTGGTTTCTTTTTGGTCACCAGTTCCCTTAATTTGTGTGTTACCACGAACATCTAAGCGGACTGAAGCATAGAATTTCAAAGCACGTCCGCCAGGTGTTGTTTCTGGATTTCCAAACATGACCCCAACTTTTTCACGCAATTGGTTGATAAAGATAGCAATTGTTTTGGTTTTATTGATAGAAGCACCAAGTTTACGCATGGCCTGACTCATCATACGGGCCTGCAAACCAACGTGGCTATCACCGATATCTCCATCAATCTCCGCACGAGGTACAAGGGCCGCAACTGAGTCGACCACGACAAGATCTACAGCACCTGAGTCAATCAATTTTCCTGCAATTTCAAGACCTTGCTCTCCTGAGTCTGGTTGTGACAAGAGCAATTCGTCAATGTTAACACCAAGGGCCGCAGCATAAGCTGGGTCAAGGGCATGCTCCGCATCGATAAAGGCTGCAATCCCACCTTCTTTTTGCGCTTGTGCAACTGCATGAAGGGCAACCGTCGTCTTACCAGATGACTCTGGTCCATAGATTTCGATGATACGTCCCTTAGGATAACCACCTGAACCAAGGGCAATGTCAAGAGCTAAAGAACCTGAGCTCATCACTTGCACCTTTTGCTCCGCACGTTCACCCAAACGCATGATTGATCCTTTACCAAAGTCTTTCTCAATCAATTTAAGAGCATCATTCAAGGCCTTTTCACGTTCTGCCCCAAATTTTTTTGAAATTTCTTCTAATTTTTTTGGTTTTTTCGCCATTCTATTCTCCTACATTCTAATGATCCTCAGACCTATCTACTATTATATCAAAAGTTAGTCACTTAATAAAGCCTTGCGAACTAGGTTAAAGGCATGCATAACAGCAATGTGACGTACATCTGCTCGACTTCTGCCTCCAATATTGACCTTGATAACCTCAGTTCCTTGCTCTCGAGCCAAGCCTATGAAGACTGTCCCAGCTGGATGCCCTTCTAGGCTATCTGGCCCTGCCACTCCAGTCAAACTAATTCCAAAATCAGATTGAGTCTTGTTTCGTGCCTGCTCAGCCATCTTCTGTGCTGTAAATTCAGATACCACACTCTGTTCTTCCAAATCCTTGACAGGAATATCCAACATTTTTGATTTTTCCTCCAAGCTATAGGTCACAAAACCACCCTTAAATATACTTGAAGCTCCTGAAAAATCCGCTACCCTAGCTTGGAAAAGACCTGCCGTCAAACTCTCTGCAGCCGTGATGGTTTTCCCTTGTTTTTTCAGTTCTTCTACCACAATGCTGGCTAAACTGGACTCTTCCCCATAACCATAACAAAGGTCTCGTAAAGAAAGTCCTTCAAAGGTCTGGCGATCCAAGATTTGATGTTCCAAAATATCCAGCACTTGATTCGCCTCTTCTTGACTGCTAGCCTTTGTTGACAGACGCAAGGTTACCTCTCCTGTCTTGGCATAAGGTGCCAAGGTCGGATCGGTCTGATTATCAATTAAATCAGCCAAAATCGTCACCAACTGGCTCTCGCCAATCCCAAAGAAACGAAGAACCCGGGAATACAGCTTACTCCCCGTCATCAACTTGGGTAGAAGTTGGTTTAAGACCATAGGCTTCAATTCACTTGGCGGACCAGGAAGGACAACGTAGGTCACTCCATCTACTTCTAGTATTCCTCCCACAGCCAGCCCCGTTTCGTTTGGCAGTGGAGTCGCTCCTTCTACAATTTGGGCTTGTCTTTCGTTATTCGGTGTTCGGGCATAATCTGGTCGCTGGGCGAAAAAGACATCTAACTTCTCCTGAGCCTGAGGATCGAAGACTAATTCTTTCCCTAAAAATTTAGCCAGAGTTTGTTTGGTCAAATCGTCCTCAGTCGGCCCTAAACCACCTGTCAAAATCACCAGACTGCTACGTTGACTGGCAATCTCAAGCAAAGACAAGAGACGGGCTTCGTTGTCTCCTACAGCCGTCTGAAAATATACATCTACCCCAATCTCTGCTAGTTTTTCTGATAAAAACTGAGCATTAGTGTTGACAATCTGTCCTGTCAAAATCTCTGTTCCAACAGCAATGATTTCTGCTTTCATGTTTCCTCCTACCTATCTATTCGTATTTTTTTGAAAAAATCGCAGGAAATTTCCCACGATTGATTTTTTATTTGTATCAAAAGTTAATTATCTTCATCACCAACAGGTGCTCTGCCAAATAAATCTTCAAATAAGACCGCATTGGTTTCAAGCTGAGTGACTTCTTCTTGTCCCAAAGAACGTCGGAGTAGATTTTGCATTTCCAACATATGGGCTCTCGAAACAATCTGGTAAGAAACACCTTGAAGCATCTCTCCTTCACCCTGCAACTGCTGAGTTTCAATGGTTTTAAATGAATCTTTATAGCCTAGCAAGTTAGGGATACTTTTTGCAGACAAATCAATATTGGTCTGCATATTGTCACTCAAAGCTTTTAGAATCTCTTGATAATGACCAACACTATTTAAACTGAGAGCTTTTTCCATGACTTTTTGAATAACTTCACGTTGACGTTTTTGACGACCATAATCCCCCTCAGGATCTTGGTAACGCATTCGTGCATAGACTAGGGCTTCTTCTCCCCCAATATGTTGCTCCCCAACACCGATAGAAATGGTATTAAATTCTTCTTGGTCACTGATAGAAATTGGGAAACCTAGGGTATTATTGACTGTAATACCACCTACTGCATCCACTAGTTTTTGTAACCCTTTCATATTGACCATCACATAGCGATCAATATGGATATTCATCATTTTTTGAATGGTTTCTATAGCAAGCTCTGCTCCACCATCTGCATATGCTGAATTCAGTTTCGCTTCATGAGCCTGACCATTCCCTGATTCAATGCGGGTCAGAATATCCCGCTCTAAACTCATCATTGTTGTTTTTTTCGTTTTAGGATTCACTGTCATCAAGATCATGCTATCACTTCTACCGACCCAAGTTTCAGTTCGTTCAGCATTTCCGGTGTCCACTCCCATTAACAGAATGGTTAGAGGTTCAGTCGCTTCAATAACCTTGGTTTCTTCGCCGATTTTTTTATAGGTTTTAGCTAAGGTTTCTGTCCCTTGTTGATAAATAGTATAAGCAAAAATACCTGCTCCTACTACAGTTACAGAAAGTAAAGCTAGCACCATTCCAATAATTTTTTTAACCATATTTCTACTAATCTATCAGTTTACCCATCAAGTAAACATCGATAAATTTCCCTTCTTCTATATATGCTCCACGCTCTTGGCGACCTTCAATTACAAAGCCATGCTTTTGATACAGATGAACTGCTGCTTGATTACGAGTTTGGACAGTCAGCTGGAGACGACGCAGAATGCCACTTGCTTGTGCCCACTCTATCGCTTCTTCTAGCAACAAACTTCCCAATCCATTATTCCAATATCTTTTGCCAATCACAATGAAGAGATCTCCAATATGATGGACTCTCTTGCGCTGGTCAGCTGTAATATTTACAATACCAGCAATTTTATCATTTAAGAATGCAAGTAAGGTTATCTGATTGTCCGAACTAGCTTGCTTGTTGAGGAATACTTCAATCTCCTCACTGGTCAAGAGAATACCATCTCCGTCTAAGCTGGTAAAATCTGTCTCCAAACTTACACGATTTAAAAAGGCCACTAATTCAGCTGCATCTTTAGGCTCTGCTTCCCTAATGAGCAATTCATACTCCATGTTGAAGCTCCTCTAAGAGTTTTTCTGCACGCAAACCCTTTGCCTGAAAATTTAAACGACATCCATCTGCTTCTTTTAGAATTTCCAATTCTAAATAAGTATCTGGCAAGGCATCTCCTAAGAGATTTCCCCACTCGATGACAGTCACTCCGCCACCAAAGAGAAACTCATCCAAGTCGATAGAATCCGCATCTCCTTCAATACGATAAACATCTAAATGGAAAAGCGGAAGACGCCCCTCATACTCTCTTACGATAGTATAGGTTGGACTTTTAATCATTTGAGAAATCTGTAAACCTTTAGCAAGTCCTTTAGTAAAGGTCGTTTTACCTGCACCCAGTTCTCCAGTTAAGATTAAAACATCATTCTTTGCTAATAGATGACCCAAACGCTCCCCTAAGGCTTGTAGCTCTTCTTCATTTTTTGTGTACATACTCTTATTATACCAAAAACTTTTCTTTTGTGTCTATTTTCCTGCTAAACTTATACTCAATGAAAA
>NZ_VMMR01000091.1:0-5052 GCF_013277285.1 Streptococcus sp. 339
GGAGCTGTTGATGCCCATATTGGAAGATATCATGAATCAACTTCAAGATGTTATACAAGGACTGGAGAAGGAGGTGATAAAGTCCATCGTTAATCGGAGATGGACTAGAATGCTTTTTGAAAGCATATGAGTATTATATGCAATTTCTTTATAATAAAAAGACCGGATTGCTCCGATCTTTTAAAGTTCCGCTCTATGAAAATCAAAGAATAAAGTCTACAAGTTTCATATTTGATTTTCGGCGAGAGGAATTATTTAATTGCGCGTGATTGCAACCCTTCTTCTTCCAAGAAGAGACGGAATGGTACGAGTTCTTCTGCTTCGTATTTTTCCTTGAAGGCTTTGATAGCTTCTTCTGAGTGAAGTTTTGGATCCAATTCAAGTACTTCTACTGGAAGTGGACGGTGTGGAGTGATGCGAGCATCGATCACAATAGTTTTACCTTCTTTGTTGAGTTTAACAGCTTCTGCAACAACTGCATCGATGTCTTCGATACGGTCAACTGTAAATCCTACAGCACCTTGCGCTTCAGCGATTTTCGCATAGTCAGCATTAGAGAAGTCACAACCAAACAAGTGTTTGTTTGTGTCTTCGTATTTGTCCTTGATGAAGGCATATTTACCATTTGAGAAGACAACGTTGATAACTGGAAGGTCGTATTGAACGTTTGTGATAACGTCTGGGTAGCACATGTTGAATGCACCGTCACCCATGATGTTCCATACTTGGCGATCTGGATTGTCTTTCTTAGCAGCGATACCACCAGGAAGGGCAATACCCATTGTCGCAAAGAGTGGAGATGTACGCCACATGTTCTTAGGTGTCATGTGAAGGTGACGAGTAGATGTTTGAGTAGTGTCACCTACGTCGATTGAGTAGATAGCGTCTTGATCAGCATGTTTGTTGATTGCATTGTAAACTTGATACAATTGCAATTCACCCTCAGTTTTACCTTCGAGTTTGTTCATGTAATCACGCCAGTTTTGGTTGTTCTTCACGTTTGCACGCCACCATGGAGTAGATTCAACTGGATTCACTTTGTCAAGGATTGCTTTGGCTGCTTGACCTGCATCACCAAGGATTGAAGCGTCAAGGGCGTGACGTTTACCAAGTTTGTAAGGGTCAATATCAACTTGAATGAATTTTTCAGTGTTCTTGAATGCTTCGTAAACTTCAGCAAATGGGAAGTTTGAACCAAGGAAAAGAACTGTGTCTGCTTCAAAGACCACTTCGTTGGCTGGCTTCCAACCAACACGGTAAGCAGAACCTGTCAAACCTTCATAGTTCCATTCGAAAGCTTCAAAGTTTTTACCAGTTGTGATAATTGGTGCTTTGATTTTACGTGACAATTCAGTGATCACTTCACCAGCTTTAACACCACCGTAACCAGCATAGATAACTGGACGTTCAGCATTGTTCAAGATTTCAACAGCTTTGTCGATTTCAACTTCGTTCAAAGCAGGAGCGATAAATGAACGCTCGTATGAACCTGATCCATAGTATGAGTTTTCGTCGATTTCTTGGAAACCAAAGTTTACTGGGATTTCAACAACAGCTGAACCTTTTTTAGAGACTGCAGCACGGCAAGCTTCGTCGATTACTTTTGGTAATTGCTCAGCGTAAGCTACGCGTTTGTTGTATACAGCGATACCGTTGTACATTGGGTTTTGGTTCAATTCTTGGAAAGCATCCATGTTCAATTCATTAACTGGACGTGATCCAAGGATCGCTAGGAATGGAGTGTTATCCATAGCTGCATCGTAAACACCGTTAATCAAGTGAGTCGCACCTGGACCACCTGAACCAACTGCAACCCCGATTGAGCCACCGAATTTAGCTTGCATAACCGCTGCAAGAGAACCTGTCTCTTCATGGCGAACTTGCAAGAAGCGGATATCTTTGTCTTCAGCCAAAGCGTCCATCAATGAGCTGAGTGTTCCTGATGGGATACCGTAGATTGTATCTACGCCCCATGTTTTCAATACGTTAAGCATTGCTGCAGATGCAGTAATTTTTCCTTGAGTCATAGTGATAACTCTCCTTCAATTTTTTAGACTTGGAGAATACGATTACATAGAATTGGAAACGTTCTCCAAATTTTTACTATTCCACTATATCATATTTATGTTGACTTTTCTAAAAATCTGCTCAAAACTCTCTACTTTCTATTCTAATACAGTTTTGAAAGTGCTGCCATTCCTGTTTTATAACAAAGAAATCTAGTCATTACTTTTAGTCTATTTTACTAAAGTTTAGTAAGAGTGAACTAGTCAGAACAGATACAGAACTAAAGGCCATGGCTAGACCTGCCAATTCTGGAGTGAGCGCCAGTCCAACACCAGAAAAGACTCCTGCTGCAATCGGAATTCCGACGACATTGTAGATAAAGGCCCAGAAAAGATTGAGCAGAATTCGATTAAAGGTTTTCTTACTCATGTCAAAGGCACGCACCACGCCTAGGAGGTTATTGGTTGTCAACACTAAATCTGCCGACTCGATGGCGATATCTGTTCCAGCTCCCATAGCAATCCCCACATCTGCTACACTAAGGGCAGGAGCGTCATTGATACCATCCCCAACAAAGGCTACTTTGCCAGCCGCTTGTAGTTTATGGATTTCATGGGCTTTTTCTTCTGGCAAGACACCTGCAATGACCTCTTCGATTCCGATCTGATCGGCAATAGCACGCGCCACACCTGCATTATCTCCTGTCAGCATGACTGTTTTAAGGCCACGCTTTTTCAACTGACTGATGGCTAGCTTGGCATTTTCCTTGGGAATATCTTGTAGTGCAAGCAAGCCTTTGATTTCATTGTCAACAGCCAAGAACACAACTGTCTTAGCTTCTTTTTCTAGTTCTTCTAGTTTATCTTGATAAGTGCTAGAAATGTTCATGCCATCCAGCATTTTAGCATTTCCAAGCAAAACTTGTTTTCCATTGATTTGCCCTGAGACACCTTTTCCGTGCAAGGCTTGGAAATTTTCAACAGTGTGAAGCTCAAATCCAGCTTCAGTCGCTCGCTTGACTATAGCCTCAGCCAGTGGGTGTTGAGAAGCTTCTTCCAAGGAAGCTGCCAATCCAAGCACTTCTACTTCGTCGCCGATGATATCTGTGACCACAGGTTTCCCTTCCGTCAAAGTCCCGGTCTTATCAAAGACGATAGTTTGAACTTTCTGGATTTCCTGTAGAACCGTTCCATTTTTGAGGAGAACTCCCATCTTGGCACTGCGACCTGTCCCCACCATAAGGGCTGTCGGTGTTGCAAGTCCCAATGCACAAGGGCAGGCAATAATCAGAACTGCTACTCCATAGAGAAGCGAAGACACAAAGCTCGACACAAGCACAACTACACTATCCCTGAGCAAGACGAACCAAACCCAAAAGGTCACAATCCCTAAAATGACAACTGCTGGGACAAAAATCCCTGAAATTTTATCCGTCAAGTCCTGAATCGGCGCACGACTTGTCTGAGCTTTCTTCACAAAATCCACAATCTGAGCCAAAACAGTCTCTGAACCGACTTTTTCTGCTCTAAAAACAAGTGTTCCACTATTATTGATGGTTGAGCCAATGACAGTATCTCCAACTGTCTTGTCCACAGGCAGACTCTCACCTGTCACCATAGACTCATCAATACTAGAGACACCTTCTACTACGACACCATCAACCGCAATCTTTTCACCGGGACGCACTCGAATCAGGTCACCTACCTTGACTTGCTCCAAAGGGACTTGAACATAGCTTTCCTCACGCAAGACTTCTGCTGTTTTAGCCTGCAAGTCCAGCAATTTCTCCACAGCTTGGGAAGTATTTTTCCGCATTTTCTCCTCAAAAACGGCTCCCATAAGAACGAAGAAGAAGATAAATGCAGCACTTTCAAAGTAAACGGGGAGGCCAGCGAAGAGGGCAACTAGGCTATAACCATAGGCCACTAGGGTTCCCAGAGCAACCAAGGTATCCATGTTGGCATTGTGCTTTTTAAAACTAGCCCAAGCACTTTGGATATAAGGCCCACCTGCTACTAGCATAATCGGTGTTGTGGCTAAAAAGGTTCCCCAACGCAGGACTTGGTGACTAATTCCTCCTGTCGACATCCCAATCATGAGAATCACAAGAGGCACAGTAAAGATACTGGTAATCCAAAAACGCTGTAAAAGTGATAGAGATTTTCGAGTCTTCTCAACCACTGTATAGCTTCCTTTTTGCATCTTCATACCACAAGAAAATTCATGTTGGCCTAATTCTTGAGGGGTAAAACGAATGACTTTCTCCTCATCTACGCCGATTGGTTCCAAGATGCCTTCTTCCTCAAAAAGAATTTCCTTATAACAGTTTGAAGGAGTCACACGATGAAAGGTAATCTCAGCTGGAATTCCCTTTTGAAGCTGAATATGGGCTGGATGATAGCCTTTGTCTGCCGTGATACGGATTTTTTGAACACCATTTTCAAGACTTGCTTTTACAATTTCAGTCATATCATTCTCCTATTCTACAATCATCTTACCGTGCATCATATTCATGCCACAAGAGAAACCATACTCTCCAGCCTGCTCAGGCGTGATTTCCACTATATACTCTTCCCCCATAGGCAGGTCCGCATGTACACCAAAGTCTGGAAAGACAATCTGATCCAAACAAGGTGAAGGATCCTTACGATCAAAGACAATGCGGGCTGGCACTGATTTCTTGAGAATAATCAACTCAGGCGTATAGCCTCCCATGACTTCCACTCGAATCTCTTGGTAGCCCTTTTTTTGCTGGGCCTTTTGTCCAGATTTTTCAGGCTTTTTGAAAAACCAAAACAAGATAAACGCGATAAGGGCAATACAAATAATGGTTACAATACTATTTAACATGACGTCTCCTTTACATACAATTACATTTTACTTCTGTCATAGCGTTTGATTTCTTCTCAGAAATCACAGCTTCCAAGTCTTCCAAGTCAGCCTGAGTAAAATCACATTCAGTAATCAAATCAGCCAACAAGTTCTTAATCCTACGGGAACAAACCTTGTCTTTGATATCTTGGACAAGTAAATCCCGACTTTGGT
>NZ_VMMR01000092.1:0-568 GCF_013277285.1 Streptococcus sp. 339
TCTTTAAAGCGCTTACTTAAGGTCTCGAATGTAGATTTTATTTTTAGATGTCTCAATTGTCTGAGCGTCTGCCTTCTTGGGATGCTCAGGTCGAGGAGTGACCGTTCGCCAACCATGTCGTTTCAGGAGATAATAGAAACCATCACGTGTGGAAGTGCGACCAATCTCTTTTTGATAGGCTTCAAATAACTGATTGACAGTTACAAATTCCCCAGCCTGAGCAGCTTCTATATGACGTTTTAGAAATACTTGTTCTTCTTCGTAAGTCATATATTCTCTATAACGTCCACCACGGGGCTCTTGAAGAAGCGCTTCTAAACCAAACTCCTTATATTTTTTCAAATTCCTCCAAACAGTTGTTTTATTGCAATCTAGCAGATCCATGATTTCCTTATAACTCTTTTCTTTTGAGCGAAAATAAATAATCTGTAGACGTTTGTGATATTTGGCGTACGATGAATCTCTTAGGAGTTGTTCAATTTTTTGTGTTTCTTCGTTTGTAAGTTTCATAACTACTATTATAAGATGTTTTTTGATTTTAGTCCAGTATGAGCAACCTGCGGCTAGC
>NZ_VMMR01000093.1:0-14190 GCF_013277285.1 Streptococcus sp. 339
TCTCTGGATTAACATCGTAGGTTCTTGTCGTGGTTACATAGCCATCCTCTCCGTCAGTTGTAATAGGATTTTCACTACGGTCTTTTGTTTCATCTTTTTCAAAACGGATGACACTTGTAGGCAGAACTTCACGCTCAACCTTGCTTTTAGCTGGAACTTTGATAACTGTATCCGTGGCTTCTTTTTTCTCTACGGTAACCTTTTCGGTAACATGACCATTCTCTGGATTAACATCGTAGGTCCTTGTCGTGGTTACAGTTCCGTCCTCTCCGTCAATTGTAATAGGATTTTCACTACGGTCTTTTGTTTCATCTTTTTCAAAACGGATAACACTTGTAGGCAGAACTTCACGCTCAACCTTGCTTTGGGCTGGAACTTTGATAACTGTGTCTGTCGGTTCTTTTCTATCAACAGTAACCTTTTCGCTAACCTTACCAGTCTCTGGATTAACATCGTAGGTCGTCGTTGTGGTTACATAGCCATCCTCTCCGTCAACCATCTCAATAGAAGTTCCTCGGTCTCTACTCTCATCTTTTTCATAACGGATGATACCTGTAGGAAGGACTTTATGCTCAACCTTGCTTTTAGCTGGAACTTTGATAACTGTATCCGTGGCTTCTTTTTTCTCTACGGTAACCTTTTCGGTAACATGACCATTCTCTGGATTAACATCGTAGGTCCTTGTCGTGGTTATAGTTCCGTCCTCTCCGTCAATTGTAATAGGATTTTCACTACGGTCTTTTGTTTCATCTTTTTCATAGCGGATAACACTTGTAGGAAGAACTTCACGCTCAACCTTACTTTTGGCTGGAACTTTGATAACTGTGTCTGTCGGTTCTTTTCTGTCTACAGTAACCTTTTCTGTGACCTTACCAGTCTCTGAATCAACATCGTAGGTCCTTGTCGTGGTTACAGTTCCGTCCTCTCCGTCAATTGTAATAGGATTTTCACTACGGTCTTTTGTTTCATCTTTTTCAAAACGAATTCGCGTACTTGAAATTTTCTTGGTTACTACCTTAGGTTTAGTCGCTACTTTTACAATAATATCCCCATTATCAGCTTCATCATACTCTATTCCCTCTTCTTTATCTCTAGTATCATCTCTGACATATTGAATCCCATCAGCAGCATGAACAAAACTTGTATTCAGGATTCCTCCTAAAAATAAAGTTAGCCCGACCATCACAGAACCAAAAATCCTTCCGAGTTTACGTAATGCATAGCGCTTATTGGTATTAAATTTTTCCATTACATCCTCCTTCTAAAAGTTACTACTTAGTATAGCATATTTTCTGGCAAATGTTAAACAATATGTTTCATACATCAAATAAACTTAAAATGATATATTAATTATTGAACTAACACTTTAACTATATCGTAATCAATCTCATATATAAAGGATTGCAGACATCTTATCTAAATACATGCTAATATATTTAGATACAAACATTCCAACTTGATAACTTTCACTCATCTTTCATCATTCCTTATACAACTATGCAGTATAAATAGAATAGTTTTCTCATCAGAATGAGACTATTTTAATATTAGATAATTTGATAGAAAAAACATAAATAAAATTGGTTGAATTTAATTCCCTAACTCGATAGAGGATTCTATTTTAAATTTAACAACAGCTAGGATTACACTATAAAAAGCACATTACCACCTGTTCGGCTGGAGAATCTAGTCGATTAGCTCCCTCTTAGTTACAAGCTTAAAGCGATTTTTTAACTAATACTAAACCAGATTAAAGAAGGAACTAGAACATCTGTCTTGTACTAATCAATATGCTATTTTAAAGTTGCAAATAAACTTAGAATGCCATTTATTATATTTACAATAAATAGTTGACTTCGATAGAAACAGAAAATAGAATTCAACATTCTTCCCTACTTATCTGATAATAAATAAGATCCGCAAGATAGCCTTTTCTCTCTACACCATTAACTATCGTTTGTAGATAGGACATTCCAGCCTTCTCCATGACACGACCTGAAGCTGGGTTGAGACTGGCATATCGAGCTTTGACTTTTTGAAATCCTACTTGAGTAAAACAAAAGTCCAAGACAGCTTTTAAGGCCTCTGTCATAAGACCACGACCCCAATAGTTTTTTCCTAAAATATAGCCAATTTCACAAGAAGAATTGTTCTCATCTATTGCAACGATGCTGATATCTCCTATCACTTGCTCTGGGTTTTCTTTGAGACAAATAGCCCATTTGTAATAGTTGGGATTAGTATAGGAAGCAACCCAGTTACGAATCGAATTTCGAGTCACCTCGACATCAGGATGGGGATCCCAGGTAACATAGGTCAGATTCTCAGCGGATGAAGCCCAATTTTGAAACATGGCTTCTGCATCACTCTCCACAAATCTTCTTAAAATCAAACGTTCTGTCTGTAATATTTGCGTACCGATAGATTTCATGATGCTACCTCACTTCCTTATTTCTATGCTCGTAGTAAAAAGGCTCAACTCAGTAACAGCTAGAAAACGAGTTTGTCTTCTAATTTCTTGACGCAGTCGCTGCCTGGTTTGAAATGCGCTCTAGCAAGCTTTTTCAAACCTAGTCATCGTTTCAGGGGTAAGACGATGAAATCGAACTCTTCGAGTTACTGAATCTGCCTCATTTTCTTATTTCTAAACTCGGGGTTCAAGATCCCCCAGACCTTCTCTCACTTTCTTATTTCAAGATGAGAGGCTGAAAACCTCCAGTGGAGGTTTTTCTTGCTTTTTAATTTCAGGGCAAGAAGCTAAAAAAGTCCCCCGGACCTTTTTACTCCCAAAAGTCATCAAATACGGTGATGGGTAAGTGGCGTTTGTGTTGGCCTTTGTGCCACCAGTTTTCGATTCTTGCTTGGGCTTCTGGGCTGATTGTTTTGCCTTCTAGGTAGTCGTCAATCTCTTCATAAGTGACTCCGAGGGCTACTTCGTCAGCTAGACCTGGTTTATCTTCTTCTAGGTCTGCTGTTGGGATTTTTTCATAAAGGGCTGGGTCTGCACCAAGTTCCTTCAAGAGTTGTTTTCCTTGACGTTTATTGAGGCGATAAAGAGGGAGAATATCTGCACCACCGTCACCAAACTTGGTAAAGAAACCTGTGATATTTTCCGCGGCGTGGTCTGTCCCAATGACCGCTCCACTATGGGCACCCGCAAGGGCATATTGGGCAATCATACGACTACGAGCCTTGATATTGCCCTTGTTAAAATCTGAAACAGGACTACCTGTCGCTTCAACAGCAGCTGTCATAGCGTCAGCTGATTCCTTAATATTGACGACTAAACTGACATCTGGCTGGATGAAGTCTAGGGCTTTTTGAGCGTCTGCTTCATCGGCTTGTACTCCATAAGGCAGGCGGACAGCGATAAATTTGTAGCTGTCGTCTCCCGTTTCTGCTCGCAATTCTTCCATGGCCAGTTGAGCCAATCGTCCTGCTAAGGTTGAGTCTTGTCCTCCAGAAATCCCTAGCACAAAGGTTTTAAGAAAGGGATGTTTTTTCAGGTATCTTTTTAAGAAATCAATAGAACGACGGATTTCTTCCTGGGCATCAATCACTGGTTTGACACCCAGCTCTTGGATAATCGTTTCTTGCAAACTCATTCTTCTTCTCCTTCACCAAGGGCTTCCTTGCGCATCTTATCAATCAAGTCCATCTTATCTTGCCATACATCACGCGCCAAATCCACTGGATAGTGCTGCGGATTGAGCACGCGCTTGTATTCATCCCAAAGCTTGTCAAATTCCTTACGAGCATAGTCCTGAATCTCAGTTAAGCTAGGCAGGTTGTAAATCAATTTCCCGTCTTTGAAGATATCCACTAAGAGAGGAACAGCGTCAAAATTACGAACCGTCTTCTTGATGTAAGTATAGGTCGGATGGAACATCTTGATTTCTGTCATGCTGGCAACATCTACGCCGTCATAAGTGATATAATCGCCTTCTGACTTGCCTTTTTCACGACTGGTAATGCGCCACACCTGCTTCTTACCTGGCGTAGACACTTTTTCAGCATTATTTGACAGCTTAATCGTATTACGCATATTACCATTTTCATCTTCGATGACCACAATCTTATAAACTGCTCCCAGAGCTGGCTGGTCATAGGCTGTAATCAGCTTTGTACCCACACCCCAGACATCAATCTTGGCCTTTTGCATCTTGAGGTTTAGGATGGTATTTTCATCTAGGTCATTTGAAGCATAAATCTTAGCCTCTGTAAATCCAGCCTCGTCCAGTTGCTGACGGACTTTCTTAGAAATGTAGGCAATATCCCCAGAGTCAATCCGCACACCCATAAAGTTAATCTGGTCACCCAGCTCACGCGCCACCTGAATTGCAGCGGGTACCCCAATACGAAGGGTGTCATAGGTATCCACAAGAAAAACGCAATTTTTGTGGGTCGCAGCGTAAGCCTTGAAAGCCTCATAGTCGTTACCATAAACCTGTACCAAAGAATGGGCATGGGTCCCCAAGACAGGAATGTCAAAGAGTTTACCAGCGCGCACGTTGCTGGTTCCATTGGCTCCACCAATCACCGCTGCGCGTGTTCCCCAGATAGCCGCATCCATCTCTTGCGCCCGACGTGTCCCAAACTCCATCAAAGGCTCATCTTCAATGACTGAACGAATACGAGCTGCCTTAGTCGCCACCAAGGTCTGGTAGTTGACGATGTTCAAAAGAGCTGTTTCGACCAACTGACATTGAGCTAGAGGGCCTTCAACTTGCACAATCGGTTCATTAGCAAAAACCAAATCCCCTTCTTGGGCAGAACGAACGGTCAACTCCAACTTGAAATTGCGGAGATAGTCCAAGAACACCCCATGATAACCAAGCGACTCCAAATAGGCAATATCACTATCTGAAAAACGCAAGTCTTCAAGATAATTCACAATTCTTTCCAAACCAGCAAAAACCGCATAGCCGTTCTTAAAAGGCTGTTGGCGGAAATAAACCTCAAAGACCGCCTTTTTATTGTGAATTCCTTGGTCAAAGTAAACCTGCATCATGTTAATCTGGTACAAGTCCGTGTGCAATGTCAAACTATCATCTGGATACATACTTTTCCTACTTCCTTAGCTAGAAATACATGAAAATTTTCAAAAACTTTCATGCATTCCAATAAATTAGTACTATTATATCACATTTTAGCTGGATTGAGAAAAGAGTAACAAGCTATTCTCCACTCTCCAGTTCATCCATATCTTGTTCAAACTTTTTCTGAGCCCATTCGCCATAGCTCTTCAGACCAAGATTGCCGATAAAAACCCAGGGAAGGTAAATAACATAAGTAATTGCCCAAGCAGATAGGTATTTAACGTTCAAAGGATTGTGCTGATAAATTTCTATGTTGAATTGATAATTCTGTAACATCAAAAGAGCCGTAATAGCCAAGGTTAGGAAAAAACAACCCAAAATCGTAAAATGAAAACGACTATAGTAGGTCACTCCCAGATAACGGGCACGATTGAAAAAGAAGAAAATTCCTACTATCAGAGTATAGACTAGAAAATTCGGATTAAAAAGAGATGGAGCCAACACAGCCACCAAATAACTTAGAAGTACAAGCCCAATAAAGAGTGAAAAGGATTCTGCCCCAGCTTTATTGATTAGTTGTTCTTCTCTTTCGTCAAGTAATTGATAATGAATAAATTTATTTACCATCTTCTTCCTCCCAAAATAATTGGTCTAGGGTTTTCCCTAAACATCTGCAAATGGACTGGCAGAGCGAGAGACTGGGATTGTATTTTCCCGCCTCTATCAAACCAATAGTCTGGCGCGTCACCCCGACAGCATCTGCTAGTTGACCTTGAGTTAAATCAAGCTCTACACGAGCTAATTTTAATTTTAAATTTTTAGCCACCTGCGTCCTCCTTATAGTTTTAATACTCATCTACTCTTAAAAAATCCAAAACCAACAAAAGCTGTCAGCTATTTATTATAACCTCATTAATTAGCACTCCAATATTATCGTCAGCCTAAAATCAGTATGTTGGATTGTTTAAAATAAACTTCCTAGTTTGATATTTGATGTTTTGTTTAGTATTAGCTTTAGTAGGGTCTTTTAAACGAGTTTTGATTGCTTGTATTTTTTATTTAGTTGATTTCATATCACTATTATATAATGCTTTTGGAAATGAGCCTAGTATAAGTCAAAAACGTGTTGAATAGTGAAAGCAGGAGCATACCAAGATGACTGATTTTTTACTGTATTTTAGGTATGCAAAATAATACTAAATGAAACTAAAATGAATACTTCTTGCTTTTCTTGAGAGTGAAAAAGTACAATAAAATGATTGTAGTGATTACCACAAGATACTGACTAATAGACATCGTATTTGAAGCCACAAATACAGGTAAAGAATAAAAAGGAAGAAGTTCAATTGCTTTGATAAACAAATCATTACTAGTATTCATCATCATCGTATTTAATATATTAGGGATAAAGAGTAGTAAAGCTACTAAAATACCAAGCCACTTTTCAATTTGTATAAATAGAAAATGTAAGATAATAGAAAATAAAACAGGACTAACAAAATTGTATTGACTACAATAGCTACTATAAAATCTAATCCTAAATCACCTGGAACACCTAATTTACTTACGATGACTAGTAACACAATGCCATTCAAAGCATAAATAATGGAAACTGAGATCGCATATAGAAAATTAGACAAGACGTAAATCATCCGATTTTTCTGTTGATTATAAAACAAACTTACCGTATTGTGGGAAAAATCCCTGCTAATAATTCGGTTAGCATGTATAACAGCCATTAACATACCGAGCATAGCATAAAAGTTTGAAATATGCTTGATACCAAGCGATGTCTCTTGAGTCTTTAGAATAAAGAATGTAACCAATATCGGCGGTATAAACGAGATAATCAAACCGAGATATATTACGCCTGATGAATATAAATCCCTCATATTTTCCTTAAGAAAATTCAATTTATTTAATTTCATGATGGTAACCTTCCTTTATTTTGAACGATTTAGATAAATATCTTTAAGCGTCTCTTTTTTAGTTTCAAAATCAACTACTTTAATAGAGTTTTCGTTAAAAAATTTAAAAAGCTCACTACTTTGAATATTACCAGACATAGTAATTCTCAGTCCCTCTTCCTGAACAATATCCCCAAATTCTTGTTTGGTAATGAAAATGTCTCTATCTGTAGCTGATGAAAAAGCTATCTCAAACAAGAAATTATGACTATCTTTTCCTACTTTTTGAAATGTCAAAAGCCCGTTCTCCAAGAAAAGAACCCTCTCACAAATTTCTTCAATATCTTCTAATTTATGACTCGATATTAAAATTCCCACATTTTCATGTAAAGCTAAATTTTTTAGAACCGCTAAAACTATTTGTGATGATTCAATATCTAAACCATTAGTCGGTTCATCTAAAATCAATATATCAGGTTCCGTAACGAGGGTTAGAAGCAAAGCTAATTTTTGTTTTGTACTCAAAGAATAGGTCTTTACTTTTTTATTAATAGACTGAGTCAAATCTAACTCTTAGATCAAACTTCTAAATCTTTCTTGATTGTAGTCAACACCATATAAATTTGACAAATATTTTAAATTCTCTAAACCTGTTTTAGATAAAAATAATTTTGGTTCTTCGATTAAATACCCAATATTATCACTGCTTATAATATTACCTGAAGTCGGTTGATTATTCTGAGCAAGAATTTTCATCAACGTACTCTTACCAACTCCATTTCTCCCTACTAGACCAACAATTTCACCCTTGTTAAGTGCAAAATTTATATCTTTGAGAATGATTGAATGACCATAATGCTTACTTACATTTATAACTTCCATTTTTCAATTCCTCCATTAATATTCTCGGTTTTCTCTTTGATTCCCATTAATTTTAAAAAGTTGCGCCTCTTTTTAACAACATTATATCATATATCTAACTTAATGCAATATATAAATGTCATTTTGTAAGATTTTACTAGCAAAAAAACTCTCTACCATAAAAAATAGAGAGTGTTAAGTTTAAATATAGGATTTCAAAATATCGATGACATCACTTCTTTGTTTAATTTAATATGCTTTGATACCTAAGCTTCGACTTTATCACTTAAAAAATAAAAAAGGACAGCTAATTTCTTGCGCATCAAGGGATTTCGCCATTCTTTAATCTCGTTTAAGTGTTGTATATGGAGCTTTGCATAATTTTTTAAAACTAAACAACTACATTAAGCACGAACTGTGACGCTGGTTCCATCTTCCTTATAAAGATTGATAAGCCCCTCTTTAAGAGCTCGAACCATGTCTCCTGATTGAACGGGTTGTGGGACTTTAATAGTCAAGAGTTCCATTGGATTTGGAGCACGGTCGATTTTATTGCCTTTGGCATCGTGAAGATCCTCAATATAGGTTTCAAAATGACGGAAACCTGGGCCATAAAACTCAACTTGGTCGCCTTCGTTAATAACGTTCCGTTGACGAATAGTTGCTGTTTGTGTCACATCATCATAAGAAACCACTTCAGCGACAAATTTATACTCAGGAATTTTACGACGAGCACCAAATAACTGCTCATTTTCAGATGGTGTACCATAATAAAAACCTGTTGCTAATTCACGTTGGGCAACCTTCCACATCTCATCGACCAAGTCTTGTTTGATAGCTTCAAACTTTTCAGGACTTTCAAGATATGCATCCACAGCCGCCTTGTAGCAGTTGGTTACTGTTGATACGTAGTGAATAGACTTCATACGTCCTTCGATTTTTAGACTGTCCACACCATTTTCAATCATATCTGGGATATGGTCAATCATGGACATATCAACGGCTGACATTGAAAATTCTTCTGGAATCTCACCCTTCAAACTATTACGTTCTTTCCCAAATGGCATATCGTAAAGGTCGTATTTCCAACGGCAGGACTGAGAACATCCACCACGGTTGGCATCACGCATACTCATGTGGTTTGAAAGAGTACAACGACCAGAGTATGAAATACACATAGCTCCATGGACAAATGCTTCAATCTCAACATCTGTACGTTTGCGAATTTCAGCTAATTCTTCCATCGAAACCTCACGCGCCAAAACGACACGAGTCAAGCCCAGTTCTTTCCAAAATTCAAGTGTTTCATAGTTAGTGGCACTTGCTTGGGTAGAGAGGTGAATTTCAAGACCTGGTGCTTCTGTCGCTGCAATCATAATCAAGGCTGGGTCAGACACGATAACTGCTGCAATCCCGATATCACGCAGTTTACGGAACCACTCACCAGCACCAGCTTCATTTCCTTCGTGCATAACCATATTAGCCGCTACATAGACCTTGGCACCATACTTGGCCGCAAACTGGACACCTTCTTCCATTTGTTCAAAGGTAAAGTTACCTGCACGGCTACGAAGACCATAGGCCTGACCACCGATAAAGACAGCATCTGCCCCATACTGAACAGCTACCTTTAGCTTCTCCAAAGTCCCTGCAGGTGATAAAACCTCAGGACGTTTTAATGTTTTTGTCATGTTTTCTCCTATTTGCAATATAAAAGTTTGACGTATTTCCTTCTCATTTTTATAGTAAATAAGGGATAAAATCAAGCCTAGACAGATTGTTTTGACAATTCTAATCTTTTAATACTCTTCGAAAATCTCTTCAAACCACGTCAGCTTCCATCTGCAACCTCAAAACACTGTTTTGAGCAACCTGCGGCTATCTTCCTAATTTGCTCTTTGATTTTCATTGAGTATAAATACAAACTATTATCCACTCGAACAATTAAGAGATTTAAAATTAAAAGTGTTGATTGATATTTTTGAAACCGAATTTGATTATAAATTCGAAATCAAAAAAATGGAAGAATCTTTAGCGATTGTTCATAATTTGTCCCCATTTGATGAGTTTGAAAAATTATCAATAAATAATACGGACGAATATATGAAAAAAAACATTTTTTTATCAAAAATATGATATAATGGTTTTATATTACGAATAAGGAAGTAGGGAAGAAAATATGCAGGGTGGCACACGCAAGGGAGCGGGAAGAAAACCAGTTTCTGATAAAAAACAGATGAAAAATATTTATCTAACTCAGAGTGAGATTGATGTAATTGATTCACTTGAGCTTGATAACTGTAAGAATTTTAGTCAAAAATGCTCCGAGCTAATTAAAATAGGAATAGACACACAAATGAACACTAAAAAGAAAACTACTTCAAATGATTCAATAAAGTTTATCGACTTATTCGCAGGTATTGGTGGAATCCGTAAAGGATTTGAGGATAAGAACACAGAATGTGTTTTTAGTTCCGAATGGGATAGGTATGCTTCTAAAACTTATGAAGAGAATTATGGCGAAAAACCATATGGGGATATTACTCAAATCAATGAGAAAGATATTCCAGACCATGACATTCTTTTAGCAGGTTTTCCATGTCAGCCATTTAGCCATATTGGTAAGCGTGAAGGTTTTACTCATGAAACCCAAGGAACTTTGTTCTTTGATGTACTTCGTATCTTAAAAGAGAAAAAACCAAAAGCTTTCTTACTTGAGAATGTAAAAGGGCTTGTAACTCACGACAAAGGGAATACTTTAAAAGTCATTATGAGAGCGTTAAAAGAAGAATTAGGCTACTCAATTTTCTATGAAATTCTTGATGCTCAACGTTTTGGTTTACCACAAAGAAGGGAACGTATTATCATTGTAGGTTTCCATCCAGATATAAAAGTAGATAACTTTGAATTTCCTAAAGGAAGCGATAAAAAAGTCCCAGTAGGTTCTATTTTAGAAGATAATCCAACTGGGTACAAAATTTCAAAACATCTGCAAGATACATATCTTTTTAAAAAAGATGATGGCAGACCTCAAATTATTGATAAAACTAGCGAAATTCAGGTAAATACACTTGTTGCAAGCTATCACAAAATTCAGCGTTTGACAGGAACGTTTGTAAAAGGTGGAGAAACTGGGTTGAGACTTTATAGTGAACTAGAATGTAAGCGACTAATGGGATTTCCAGATGATTTCAAAGTACCAGTTTCAAGAACTCAAATGTATAGACAATTTGGTAACTCAGTAGCTGTACCAGTAATTAAAGCTGTCGCTGATAAAATGAAAGTATACCTTTAATCAAAAAATAGCATATCATATTTGAACTGCTACTTTTTATTATTCGTAAAACCTTTGATTTGTACTTTTTGACCTCGTTTTTTACTAGGGTATGTCCATTTAAACGGAGTTCCAAACTGTCCTTTAGATGAATATTTCTTAATATATTCATCAACATACAAATCCCTTAAAATAACCTCAAATTTTTTAGTATACAGCATTATATCAGCAACTTGAATAGAATTGTTAACTAATGGACTATTGACCCCAAACATAAAGAAGTTAACTAATTCTTTATTGTATTTATGAATTTCATCAACTAATGTGTTATAGGCAACTTCATTATTTTCTTTCAAACCTTTAGCACTACCATATGCTTGAAATTCTTTGAGTGAATTAGCCAATGACGAAGAAGAATCGAGATTAAGGGCAAGAATAATATCATCTACAGCTCCCTCATGGACTGTTACGGTATCCGCAGAAGTATTTTTTACACTAATATTTTTAGTTATTTCTTTTTGTTCAGTAGTAATCGTAAAAGATACATCTGTTTTTGGATAACCACGATTACTTAATTTAGGTATTGAATTAGTTGCCACAATATCTAAAACAGTATCTTGTTCACTAACACCAGAAACTTTTAAGATTTGACTAAACCAATTATAAGTGGAAGATTTAATTGTTTGGCTATGTTTTGCGTGATTATTCCATAGAAGGATATTGTTTTTGTCAGTCAGTAAGTCAACTATACTATCCTCAGCATTGTTTCCCAAAATATTAGCACTAATCCCTTGAGATAGATTTTCGGAAGCATGATTTAGTACAAAGTCTTTTAATTCAGAAAAAGTTAGTACATCATCTAAGAAAGATACATAAGTTTCGCTATGTATCTTATTTGAATAGTCGTTTTTATTTTTTATTTCTTTTTCGGTAATAGAATCTGGTACAACAACAAAGATTCTTGTGACATTCTTATCAACTAACTTGATGTTTTGAGCAAAAAATTCATTCCCATAGATTCTATCAGTTCGAATCGAGCTAGTCGGTTTAACTAACCAAGTTTCATTATCAAAGTCATTGAAAGTAATTGCATAATCCATTTTAAATTGTTTTTCACAATTTTCATATCCAACTGAATAACCTTTTTTTACAGATACATTCAATTTGGGAATCTTTTGGATTTTTTGAAGCAATTCAGACAAAGTTAAATTTGAAGCAGAACCAGATAAAGATTTTTGCTGATTATCAACGTTAAAACTCATAATATTTTTACTCCATATTAGAAAAAAGAAGCTCATTTTAGAGCTTCTTTGGAAACGCTTTGGAGACAATCCAAATATATTTATCTCATTTTAATACTTCATACAGTTGTTAAAATGATGTTAAATCAAGGATTCTTAGCCTAAGTTACTCTTATATTTTATTCCCACTCAACGGTTGCAGGTGGTTTACTTGTAATATCGTAGACGATACGGTTAACATGATCAATTTCATTTACGATACGTACTGAGATTTTTTGAAGGACATCCCAAGGAATTTTGGCAAAGTCAGCAGTCATACCATCAATAGAGGTGATAGCACGGATTGCAATTGTGTAGTCGTACGTACGACCGTCACCCATAACCCCAACTGAACGAACGCCTGTGTTAACTGTGAAGTATTGCCAGATATCGCGGTCAAGACCAGCTTTAGCAATTTCTTCACGAAGAATAGCGTCCGACTCACGAACAGTTTCAAGTTTCTCTTCAGTGATTTCACCCATGACACGGATCGCAAGTCCTGGTCCTGGGAATGGTTGGCGCCATACGATATGGTCTGGCATACCAAGCTCTGTACCAAGGGCACGAACTTCGTCCTTGTAAAGAGTATTCAATGGTTCGATCAATTCAAACTGCATGTCTTCTGGAAGACCACCCACATTGTGGTGTGACTTGATAGTTTGAGCTGTATCCGTACCAGACTCGATAACGTCTGTATAAAGAGTTCCTTGAGCAAGGAATTTCACATCTTTGAGCTTGCTTGCTTCGTCATCAAAGACATAGACAAACTCGTTACCGATGATTTTACGCTTTTGTTCAGGGTCAGAAACTCCTGCAAGTTTATCAAGGAAACGTTTAGCTGCGTCTGCTTTGACGATATTCAAACCAAACTTACCACCAAGCATGTCCATAACTTGGTCCGCTTCTCCTTTACGAAGAAGACCGTGATCCACGAAGATACAGATCAATTGATCGCCAATCGCTTTTTGGAGAAGAACTCCAACAACTGAAGAGTCAACCCCACCTGAAAGGCCAAGAAGGACACGTTTATCACCAACAGTCTCACGGATTTTTTGGATCTGCATGTCGATGAAGTTATCCATTGTCCAATCGCCTTTAGCCTTACAGATGTTAAGGGCAAAGTTACGAAGGATATCATTTCCGTATACAGAATGACGAACTTCTGGGTGGAATTGGATACCGTAAATGTGTTTATCTGGATTTTCGATGGCTGCGTAAGGGCAGTCAGCTGATGTTCCAGTACGAACAAAGTCAGCAGGAATCTCAGTAACCGCATCACCATGGCTCATCAATACAGTTTGTTCATCAGGTGTTGATTCAAAAAGAGATGATGGTGTGTGTGTTAGGGTTGATTGACCGTATTCACGATTTCCAGCATCACCTGCAGGAACAACTTTTCCTCCAAGTTTATGGGTCAATAACTGCATACCATAACAGATTCCCAAAATTGGAATTCCGAGTTCGAAGATTTCTGGGTCAATATCAAATGAACCATCTTCATATACAGAGTTTGGACCACCTGATAGAATAATTCCTACAGGATTGACTTCACGAACTTCAGCAGCTGAAATTTTATGGCTCTTTAGTTCTGAAAAAACACCAATCTCACGGATACGGCGTGAAATCAGCTGGTTGTATTGGCTACCATAGTCCAATACGATGATTTTTTCTACATCTTGCAAATCAGTTGAAATGTTGCTCATCTTTTTCCTTTCTCAAAAGAAATATCTTTTCCAATATTCTATCACAAATAAGGGCGAATTACCAACTAATACTCAATGAAAATCAAAGAGCAAACTAGGAAGCTAGCCGTAGGTTGCTCAAAGCAC
>NZ_VMMR01000094.1:0-21209 GCF_013277285.1 Streptococcus sp. 339
TTAAGTGATAAAGTCGGGCGAAATCAACCCTTGGAAATGAATGCTACTATTCAAAATAATGATGATTTAGTTCTGTACTTATCCAAGAAGTTCGAATAAGAGATAGCGAATTTCTTTGAAAATAGGGGATTTAGCTACTTTATGGTATAATGGAAAGAGTTAGATTGAAAGAGGTAGTGAGATGGATGCCAAATTAAGATATAAGGCAAAGAAGATCAAGATTGTCTTTTTTGATATTGATGATACATTGCGGAATTCCAAGACAGGTTTTATTCCGGCTTCAATCCCAGCTGTTTTTAAGCAATTACGTGAGAAAGGAATTTTGACAGGTATTGCTTCTGGACGAGGGATTTTTGGTGTCGTGCCAGAAATTCGTGAACTCAAGCCTGACTTTTTTGTAACCTTAAATGGTGCCTATATTGAAGATAAAAAAGGTCAGGTCATTTATCAACATCAGATTGAGAAGTCTGATGTTGAGGAGTATATCTCTTGGGCTAAGCAAGAGGGAATTGAGTATGGTTTGGTTGGGAGTCATGCTGCCAAGTTGTCGACTCGCACCGATATGATTAGTGAGGCTATCAATCCAATTTATCCTGATTTAGATGTGGATCCAGATTTCCATGAGAAAGAAGACATCTATCAGATGTGGACTTTTGAAGATAAGGGAGATGACTTACACTTACCTGACAGTCTCTCAGATAAACTTCGCATGGTTCGTTGGCACCAACATTCGTCTGATATTGTTCCGATTTCAGGCTCCAAAGCGACGGGTGTGGAAAAGGTTGTGGAACACCTTGGCTTGAAACCAGACAACGTTATGGTTTTTGGAGATGGGCTGAATGACTTGGAACTCTTTGATTATGTTGGAATCAGCGTTGCAATGGGAATTTCTCATGATAACATCAAAGAAAAAGCAGATTATATAACAAAAACACTAGAAGAAGATGGCATTTTTGATGCCTTAGAAGGATTTGGTATGGTAGAAAAAGAATTGCATTTCCCACAAGTAGACATTGAAACAGTAGAAGGTCCTATCGCGACTATTAAGACCAATCACGGGGACTTGCGTATCAAGCTCTTCCCAGAGCATGCTCCTAAAACAGTGGCTAACTTTGTATCTCTTTCAAAAGATGGCTACTATGATGGTGTCATTTTTCACCGTATTATCAAGGACTTTATGATCCAAGGTGGAGACCCAACTGGAACTGGTATGGGTGGCGAGTCCATCTACGGCGAATCATTTGAGGATGAATTCTCAGAAGAACTTTACAATATCCGTGGTGCCCTTTCTATGGCCAATGCAGGTCCAAATACCAACGGTAGCCAGTTCTTTATCGTGCAAAATCAACATTTGCCTTATTCTAAGAAAGAAATTGCTCGTGGTGGTTGGCCAGAACCGATCGCAGAAATCTATGCTAACCAAGGTGGGACACCTCACCTAGACCGCCGTCACACGGTTTTTGGACAGTTAGCTGATGAAGCATCTTACGCTGTCTTGGATGCCATTGCTGCTGTTGAGACGGGGGCGATGGACAAGCCAGTTGAAGATGTCGTGATTGAAACAATTGAAATCGAGGACTAAGATGAAAATCGGTGATAAGCTAAAGGGGCGTATTACAGGGATTCAGCCCTACGGTGCCTTTGTTGAGCTAGAGACGGGTGATACGGGGCTGATTCACATTTCAGAGATTCGGACAGGATTTATTGAAAATATTCATGAAGCCTTGAAAGTCGATGAAGAGGTTCAGGTTCAGGTAGTGGATTTAGATGAATTTACAGGGAAAGCAAGTCTTTCTATCCGCACTTTGGAGGAAGAAAAGCACCAGTTTCCTAGACGGAGACGCTTTTCAAGCGACCGTTTTAACTACGGCTTTGCGCCTCTTAAACGAATGATGCCAATTTGGACTAGAGAAGCCTTGCACTATTTAAAAAAGAAGAAGTAGTTTAGAGATTTATATTTTTTGTAATGTTAATATAAATATGCTATAATAGAAACATGGAAGAAGAACAATTATTAAAATCAGGGGAGCGCATTAACCAGCTCTTTTCGACAGATATCAAAATCATTCAAAATAGAGAGGTTTTTAGCTATTCGGTGGATAGTGTTCTCTTGTCACGTTTTCCGCGTTTTCCTAAAAAGGGCTTGATAGTGGATTTTTGCGCTGGAAATGGAGCAGTAGGGCTATTTGCTAGCACTCGTACTCAGGCACAGATTTTGGCTGTTGAGATTCAGGAGCGTTTGGCGGATATGGCTGAACGCTCTGTCCGTTTGAATGGTTTGGAAGAGCAGATGGAGGTCATCTGTGATGATTTGAAAAATATGCCTGCTTATATCCAGGGAAGTAAGGTGGATATGATTTTGTGTAATCCGCCCTATTTTAAGGTGGATCCTCATTCAAACCTGAACGAGAGTGAACATTATCTCTTGGCGCGCCACGAAATCACGACCAACTTGCAGGAAATCTGTCGCAGTGCCCAAAGTATTCTCAAGTCTAATGGACGGTTGGCTATGGTTCATCGTCCTGACCGACTCTTGGACATTCTGGATATGTTGCAACGACATAATCTAGCCCCTAAGCGCCTGCAGTTTGTTTATCCAAAGAGGGCAAAGGAAGCCAATATGCTTTTGATTGAGGCTATCAAGGATGGCTCGACAAGTGGCTTTAAGGTCTTGCCACCTCTCATTGTCCACAATGATGATGGCTCTTATACGCCGGAACTCGAAGAGATTTATTATGGATTATAAGGCTTATATGTATGTGCTGGAGTGCCGTGACGGATCCTACTATACAGGCTATACGACTGATGTGAAGAGACGCCTCGCTGTCCATAATAGTGGGAAGGGAGCCAAATACACACGAGCACGCTTGCCAGTCAAACTCATCTATGCTCAAGGTTTTGCCAGTAAGGAAGAAGCCATGTCAGCTGAAGCCCTTCTCAAGCGTAAGAAGAGGCCACAGAAGGAGCAATTTTTATCTGAAAATCAAGATAGAAATTTACTCAGTTATTTTGAAGAGTAGCGGGGAGTTCTTTGACTCCTCTTACTTTTGTCAAAAAGCGAAAAAAATGCTACAATAAAGAGAATAAACAAAATGAGGTATTATCATGTATAAGATTCTAGTATTTGGTCACCAAAATCCAGACTCAGATGCCATCGGGTCGTCTGTAGCCTTTGCCTACCTTGCAAAAGAAGCTTACGGTTTGGATACGGAAGCTGTTGCTCTTGGAACTCCAAATGAAGAAACAGCCTTTGTCTTGAACTATTTTGGTGTAGAAGCACCGCGTGTTATTACTTCTGCCAAAGCAGAAGGAGCAGAGCAAGTTATCTTGACTGACCACAATGAATTCCAACAATCTGTATCAGATATCGCTGAAGTAGAAGTTTATGGTGTGGTGGACCACCACCGTGTGGCTAATTTTGAAACTGCAAGCCCACTCTACATGCGTTTGGAGCCAGTTGGTTCAGCGTCTTCAATCGTTTATCGTATGTTCAAAGAACATGGTGTAGCTGTGCCTAAAGAGATTGCTGGTTTGATGCTTTCAGGTTTGATTTCAGATACCCTTCTTTTGAAATCACCAACAACACATCCAACAGATAAGATTATTGCTCCTGAATTGGCTGAATTGGCTGGTGTAAACTTGGAAGAGTATGGCTTGGCTATGCTGAAAGCTGGTACAAACTTGGCTAGCAAATCTGCTGACGAATTGATTGACATCGATGCTAAGACTTTTGAATTGAACGGAAATAATGTCCGTGTTGCCCAAGTAAACACAGTGGACATCGCTGAAGTATTGGAACGCCAAGCAGAAATTGAAGCTGCAATGCAAGCTGCTAACGAAGCAAACGGTTACTCTGACTTTGTCTTGATGATTACAGATATCGTCAACTCAAACTCAGAAATCCTAGCACTTGGTGCTAACATGGATAAGGTTGAAGCAGCCTTCAACTTCAAACTTGAAAACAATCATGCCTTCCTTGCTGGTGCCGTTTCACGTAAGAAACAAGTTGTACCTCAATTGACTGAAAGCTTTAATGCGTAAGATTTTAGGTGTCAGTTCAAAATCGGAAAGTCTAGTTTGCCTTATATCGAAAGGAGTTTCGGCTCCTTTTTTTCTAGGAGTGAAGCATGTTAGCAAATGGCGATTTGATTTTTGTGAGAGATGAGTCAGATATGGGACAGGCCATCCAGACTTCCACAGGCAACTATAACCATGTTGTCATTTATTTGGATGGGATGATTTACCACGCTAGTGGACAGGCTGGTGTTGTCTGTCAAGAACCTGCAGACTTCTTTGAGCCCAATCACTTGTACGACCTCTATGTTTACCCAGAAATGGATATCCAGTCGGTGAAGGAAAAAGCTTGCAAACATCTAGGGGCTCCCTACAATGCTTCTTTCTATCCAGATGGAGCTGGTTTTTACTGTTCCCAGTACATGGCAGAAATTCTCCCCATTTTTGAAACTATTCCCATGAAATTTAGGGATGGGGAGCAGGAGATTAGTGACTTTTGGAGAGAGTATTACAGAGAACTAGGTCTGCCTGTTCCTCTGAACCAAGCTGGTACCAATCCTAGTCAGTTGGCAGCATCGCCTCTGTTAGAATGTAAAGAAAGGAATCTTCATGATTCAGATTTTTAATCCATCTCGTTTGACGAGACAGCCATTTTTTGGAGAATTGATCCGCTATCTGGACCAGCATGATGATGTGATTTTACGGGAAATTAAGGCCAAGTTTCCAGATGTAGCAGTTGACAAACTCATGGAAGAGTATATAAAGGCAGGCTTGATTCTACGGGAAAATAAGCGTTATTACCTCAATCTTCCTATGCTTGAATCACTTGATAGTCTTGAACTGGATCAAGAGATTTTTGTCAGAGAAGCTAGTCCGGTCTATCAAGCCTTGTTGGAGCAGCGTTTTGAGACGGAATTATGCAATCAAACCAATGCAGCTATTTTAGTTGAAAAGACGGACTTTGCAAGATCAAAAATGACCCTGTCCAATTATTTCTACAAGGTCAAACATCAGTATCCTTTGACAGAAAAACAGCAGGAACTTTATGACATTTTAGGAGATGTTAATCCTGAGTATGCCCTCAAATACATGACAACTTTTTTGCTAAAATTTCTCAAAAAAGATCAACTGATGCAGAAACGCCGTGATATCTTTGTGGACAGTTTAGTTGTCCTGGGTTATATAGTCCAAAATGAAGATGGAAAGTATGAGTTGGCTGTCGATTTTGACAAGGAGAGATTAACTTTCTATTTAGTGTGATTGCTTTTTCTGAGCACATTGTTTGACTTTATCTATCGATAAGTTTATACTAATGTAACCGATAACACATATCGGAATAAAACTAAAGGAGACAATCATATGTCACTTGAAAACAAATTGGAACAAGCAACAGGCGCTGTCAAAGAAGGTTTTGGTAAAGTTACTGGAGACAGCAAGACAGAACTTGAAGGAGCTGTTGAAAAAACAGTTGCTAAGGCAAAAGAAGTAGTTGAAGATGCTAAAGGTGCTGTAGAAGGTGCCGTTGAAGGTTTGAAAAACGTTTTTACTAAAGAATAGGAAAAAATCAAGGGTTTCATTTTCCCTTGATTTTTTTTACAATCCTTATAAATAATTTTCTGCTACGACTGCATCTCCAGGATAGGCTTCTTTTTTTCCTTGGACGATTTGGTAGCAATCTGCTCCCTTACCAGCAATAATGACAGCATCGAGTTCTTGTTCAGTGATGGCCATTGCTGCCTTGATGGCTTCTTGGCGATCCGCAATTTTTTCAACAGGATGATTGATGTAGCTACTAATTTCATCTGCAATGGTCATTGGGTCTTCATAGTTAGGGTCATCAGCAGTCAGAAAGACTTGAATCTCAGGGTGTTGATTGAGGAGGAGGCCAAAGTCCTTACGACGACTTTCTCCTTTATTTCCTGTCGAACCTAATACCAGAGCAATCTTTCCAGTTTGATGACTTTCAACCACATTGATGAGTTTTTTCAGACTGTCACCGTTGTGGGCGTAGTCGATGAAGACCTTGGCTCCATTTTTCTGGGTGAGGACTTCCATACGACCAGGAACGCGGGTTGCAGCGATACCTTTTTTGATGTCCTCAAGACTTGCTCCGAGACGGAGACAAGCAAGTCCAGCAGCAACGGCATTTTCTTGGTTGAAGTGGCCAATTAACTGGATGTCATAAACACCAGCGAGTTTACCCGTAGCTGAAAAACTAAAGGCTTTGGAATTCTCGATTTGGTGGCTCGACTGGCTACCATAGAAATCATGGTCTTGATCTGCCACTTGTTCTTTCAAGACAGAAAAGTGATCCATGTCACTATTAATGATGACTGCTCGGCTATTTTCCATCAAGAGACGTTTGTGGTAGAAGTAGTCTTCAAAGCTAGGGTGTTCAATCGGGCCGATATGGTCTGGGCTGATATTGAGGAAAACTCCCACATCAAAGGTTAGACCATAGACACGTTTGACCAGATAGGCTTGACTGGAGACTTCCATGATGAGGTGGGTACGGTCATTTTGCACAGCTTGATGCATCATATCAAAGAGGTAGATGCTCTCAGGGGTTGTCAATGCAGACTTAAAGAAAGTCTTACCATCTAGAGTTGTATTCATGGTTGAGAGCATAGCAGGTCGATGCCCTTGAGATAAGATGTTATAGGCGAAATAGGCTGCTGTTGTCTTACCCTTGGTTCCAGTAAAGGCGAGGAGTTTGAGTTTTTTCTGTGGATTGCCATAAAACTCCATGGCAATCAAACTCATGGCTTTCTTTATATCGTTCACAATGATGACAGGGATACCGACTTCGTAGTCTTTTTCAGCTACATACCAAGCTAAGCCTTGTGTTATAGCAGAAAGAAGGTATTCTTTTTTAAAGGCAGCACCTTTTGCAAAAAAAAGAGTGTCTTCTTTTACTTTTCGGCTGTCGTAACTAATGCTATCAAAAACAACTTTGCTGTAGTTGTAGTGATAATGTCCTTGGTCGATAATCTCGCGGAAGAGACCATCTTTCTTTAATATATCTAATACGGTTTCAATCTTAATCATACTTTCTATTGTAAACCGAAAGTCGCGAATTTACAAGTAACAAGGAAAAGTTTATAATGGAAGATAAGGAGTGTTTCCTAGTTATCAAAATTGAATGAGGAATCTATGTCGCACGAAAACAATCACCAGCAGGCCCAGATGTTACGGGGGACTGCTTGGCTAACGGCTAGTAACTTTATCAGTCGTCTACTCGGGGCTATTTATATTATTCCATGGTACATCTGGATGGGATCTTATGCAGCTACGGCAAATGGTCTCTTTACCATGGGCTACAATATCTATGCCTGGTTCTTGCTGGTTTCAACAGCAGGGATTCCAGTTGCGGTGGCCAAGCAAGTTGCCAAGTACAATACCATGCGAGAAGAAGAGCATAGCTTTGCCCTGATTCGGAGCTTTTTAGGATTTATGACAGGACTTGGCCTCGTTTTTGCTTTAGTTTTGTATCTCTTTGCTCCTTGGCTAGCAGACTTGTCTGGCGTGGGCAAAGACTTGATCCCAATCATGCAAAGCTTGGCTTGGGGAGTCTTGATTTTCCCGTCTATGAGTGTTATCCGAGGATTTTTCCAAGGGATGAATAATCTCAAACCTTATGCCATGAGCCAAATTGCTGAGCAGGTCATTCGTGTTATCTGGATGCTCCTAGCAACCTTTATCATTATGAAACTTGGTTCAGGAGATTACCTAGTAGCGGTTACCCAATCCACCTTTGCTGCCTTTGTCGGCATGGTAGCTAGTTTTGCAGTTTTGATTTATTTCCTTGCCCAAGAAGGCTTACTCAAAAGAGTCCTTGAAACAGGGGATAAGATTAACAGCAAGCATCTTTTGATCGATACCATTAAGGAAGCCATTCCTTTTATCTTGACAGGGTCTGCCATCCAGCTCTTCCAGATTTTGGACCAGCTGACCTTTATCAATAGTATGAGCTGGTTTACCAACTACAGCAATGAGGACTTGGTTATCATGTTTTCTTATTTCTCAGCCAATCCTAATAAAATCACGATGATTTTGATTTCTGTTGGGGTTTCGATTGGGAGTGTAGGCTTGCCGCTTTTGACAGAAAACTATGTCAAGGGGGACTTGAAGGCAGCTTCTCGTCTCGTTCAGGACAGTCTCACCCTACTCTTTATGTTCTTGCTACCAGCAACGGTTGGAGTGGTTATGGTAGGAGAACCTCTTTATACAGTCTTCTATGGCAAGCCAGACAGTTTGGCTATGGGCTTATTTGTCTTTGCAGTTTTGCAGTCTATTATTTTAGGCTTGTACATGGTCTTGTCCCCCATGCTTCAGGCCATGTTCCGCAACCGCAAGGCCGTTCTCTATTTTATCTATGGTTCTATTGCCAAGCTGATCTTGCAACTGCCTACCATCGCCCTTTTCCACAGTTATGGTCCCTTGATTTCAACAACCATCGCTCTTATCATTCCTAACGTCTTGATGTATCGGGATATTTGTAAAGTAACGGGTGTTAAGCGCAAGGTGATTGTGAAGCGAACCATTTTAATCAGTTTGCTGACCCTAGTCATGTTTCTGTTAATAGGAACCATCCAGTGGCTGTTAGGATTTTTCTTCCAACCAAGTGGACGTTTGTGGAGCTTCTTTTATGTAGCTCTTGTCGGTGCCATGGGGGGTGGACTCTACGGATTCATGAGTCTCTATACTCGTCTCTTAGATAAGGTTATTGGACAGGCCAAAGCTGCCCAGTTGCGAGCAAAATTTAAGTTTTCTTAAGATAGCATTTATAAATAAAAGGAATAAGTTGAACAATCTTTTAGGAGAACTTGAAACTTATTCCTTTTTTTAGCGTCAAAACAGCTAAAATTATCTTTTAAGAGTAGAAGATGAGGCCTTTTTCGATTTTTTTGGACAAAATCATTGACTAAACAAACTAAACGTTGTATAATAAAACAAATCTTTAAAGCAGGAGGTTCTGGAAATGAAAAAGTCTAAGAGCAAATATCTAACCTTGGCAGGTCTTGTCCTGGGTACAGGAATTTTATTGAGCGCGTGTGGAAATTCTAGCACAGGATCAAAAACCTATAACTATGTTTATTCAAGTGATCCATCTAGTTTGAACTATCTAGCAGAAAACCGCGCAACAACAAATGATATTGTGACCAACCTGGTAGATGGTCTCATGGAAAATGACCAATATGGGAACTATGTGCCATCCTTGGCAGAGGATTGGAGTGTTTCTAAGGACGGTTTGACCTATACCTACAAACTTCGTAAGGATGCCAAGTGGTTTACTTCTGAGGGAGAAGAATATGCTCCTGTAACTGCCCAAGATTTTGTGACAGGTTTGCAATATGCGGCTGATAAAAAATCAGAAGCCTTGTATCTAGTGCAGGACTCTGTTGCAGGTTTGGATGACTATATCACTGGTAAAACAAGCGACTTTTCAACTGTCGGTGTCAAGGCTCTTGATGACCAAACGGTTCAATACACCTTGGCTCGACCAGAACCTTACTGGAACTCAAAAACGACATCAACCATTCTTTTCCCAGTCAATGCGGATTTCCTAAAATCAAAAGGGGATGATTTTGGCAAGGTAGACCCTGCTAATATTTTGTACAGTGGACCTTTCTTGATGAAAGCTTTTGTTTCAAAATCTGTCATCGAATACAAGAAAAATCCTAACTACTGGGATGCTAAAAATGTCTTTGTAGATGATGTTAAATTGACCTACTATGATGGTAGTGACCAAGATGCTCTTGTTCGTAATTTTACAGACGGAGCCTATAGCTACGCTCGTCTCTATCCAAATAGTTCAAGTTTTGAAGGGATTAAAGAAAAATACAAAGATGATATCATCTACAGTATGCAGACTGCTACGTCTTATTACTGGAATTTTAACCTAGATAGACAAGCTTATAAATTTACTTCTAAGACGACCGACATTGAAAAGAAATCAGCTCAGGAAGCAGTTCTTAATAAAAACTTCCGTCAAGCTATTAACTTTGCCTATGATCGTACAGCCTATGGGGCTCAAACTCAGGGAGAAGACGGAGCGACTAAGATTTTGCGTAACTTGGTTGTTCCTCCAACCTTTGTAAGTATCAAGGGAAAAGACTTTGGTGAAGTAGTAGCCTCTAAGATGGTCAATTATGGTAAGGAATGGCAAGGTATCAACTTTGCGGATGGTCAAGACCCTTATTACAATCCTGAGAAAGCCAAGGCTAAATTTGCTGAGGCCAAGAAAGAGCTAGAAGCTAAGGGAGTTCAATTCCCTATTCATTTGGATGCGACAGTTGACCAAGCTTCTAAGAAGGGGATTCAAGAAGTAAGCTCTATGAAGCAATCTATTGAAGCAGCTTTAGGTACGGAGAACGTCGTTATTGATATCCAACAGTTATCAACAGAGGACTATCATAACTCAAGTTACTTTGCTCAAACAGCAGCTCAAAAAGATTATGACCTTTACAATGGTGGTTGGGGTCCTGACTACTTAGATCCATCAACCTATCTTGATATCTTTAGTGTCAAGAATGGTGGGGTTCTACAAAATCTTGGACTCGAGCCTGGTGAAGCCAACGACAAGGCTAAGGCAGTTGGACTTGACACTTATACTCAAATGTTGGAAGAGGCTAATAAGGAGCAAGACCCAGCCAAACGTTATGAGAAATATGCTGATATTCAAGCATGGTTGATAGATAGTTCTCTAGCGATTCCAAATGTTTCATTAGGTGGAACGCCTAGCTTGAGAAAAACAGTTCCTTTCTCAGCACCTTATTCATTGGCTGGTAATAAAGGGGTTGAATCATATAAATACCTCAAAGTACAAGATAAGATTGTCACAACAGACGAATATGCAAAAGCCAGAGAAAAATGGTTGAAAGAAAAAGAAGAATCCAATAAAAAAGCCCAAGAAGAATTGGCAAAACATGTCAAATAAAATCTAATTGTAGATAAGTTTGTGTAAGAAGTCTTTGTGCTTAAAAACGCATAATATCAGGTATATAAAATCCTAGATGTTATGCGTTTTGTTATAGGAAGATTTATTAGATTTTATCCTCAAATTGAGTTATTCCCGACTTTATCCGTTGAAATATTATAAGGAGTATTTATGAAATTAAAATTATTAAGAGTAGATACTAAGGTGATTATGGGGAGTTTCTTACTTGTTCTGTCTAGTCTACTTGCTTTGTTGCTTCCCCTTATCTTAAAGGGTTTAATAGATGGGAGTTCTATTGAAAATATAGGTTCCAAAGTATTTCAATCGTTTTTGATTTTTATTGGTCAAGCCTTGTTTTCTTCTATTGGTTACTATCTGTTTAGTCAATCGGGTGAAAAAAAGATAGCAAAAATCAGGAAAAAAGTGATAGAGGGGTTGATTTATGCAGAGAAATCCTTCTTTGATAAGAGCCAAAGTGGGGAGTTGACTTCTGCCATTGTCAATGACACGAGTGTCATTCGTGAGTTTTTAATTACGACTTTCCCAAATATTATTTTGAGTTTAGTTATGGTACTTGGTTCCATCATAGTCTTATTTAGTCTTGATTGGAATCTTTCTCTACTTTTATTCATCACTCTTCCTTGTATGATGTTTATTATCTTGCCCCTTTCCAATATCAGTGAAAAGTATAGTCGTCGTTTACAAGAGGAAATCGGATTTTTAACAGGGCAATTGACTGAAAAGATTCAAGAACATGAATTAATTAAGACTAACCAAGCAGAGAAAAGTGTACAGGATGTTTTGGATAATTGTATTGAAAGGGTACAAAACAATTCACTGAAATCAGATAGGATTACTTCTTTTGAGACCCCGTTTGCTCTCTTATTTATCTTTGCGACTATAGCTGTGATGCTAACCTATGGGGGTTATCGGGTCAGCGCAGGATATATATCTGTGGGAACCTTGGTTTCGTTTTTGATTTACCTCTTTCAATTACTTAATCCTATTAGTAATATAGCTAATTTTGTAACTGTTTATTCTAGGAGTAAGGGATCTTCAGTTGCACTGGAGAACTTGCTTGCAGTTCCTAAAGAAAAATTTGAGGGAGGAAAATCGGTATTAGGACAAGGGTTGAATTTTAACCATGTCTATTTTGGTTATGATGAAAATCGACCTGTCTTAAAGGATATTACTTTCTCCATTTTCAAGGGGCAAAAAATTGCTTTTGTTGGACCATCTGGATCAGGAAAATCAACGATTGTGCGTTTGTTAGAGCGGTTTTATAAACCGCTTTCAGGAGATATTCTAATGGAGCAATCAAGTATATATGATTTTAACTTAAAAGAATGGAGAAGTAAAATCGCTTGGGTTTCACAAAATAATGCAGTCTTATCTGGCAGTATTCGTGACAATCTTTGTCTCGGTTTGAATCGCTTAGTAACTGATGATGAATTGATGAAAGTGCTAGACTTAGTATCACTAGGTGATGAGATTCGCTCCATGAAAGAGGGACTAGATACTGAGGTTGGTGAACGCGGACGACTCTTGTCAGGGGGACAAAGCCAAAGACTTCAAATAGCTAGAGCCTACTTAAAAGATGCTGAAATTCTTATATTTGATGAAGCCACTGCTAATCTTGATGCGGATTCTGAGTATGCGATTATCAGTAGCCTCTATTCTGTACTAAAGGAGAAGACAGTTGTGATTATAGCGCATCGTTTGTCAACGGTAAAAGATGTGGATTGTATTTTCTTCTTAGAGGAGGGGAAAATCACTGGCTCAGGAACTCATAAGGAACTACTGGAAAATCATGAGCGTTATGCTCGTTTTGTGCAGGAGCAAATGATAGAGTGAAGGTGTCTTTTGAGATTCACCATTTTATAGTCTATTAAAGGGAGCAGGAAAAACTCCCTTTTTATATAGTTTGAAACTATAGCTAGCTCTTGAAAAGAAGAAAATGAGTTGATGAAAATAAGTGGTACAATAGTTACTATAGATTTGGAGGTATTGTATGAGCAAGGAATTACACATTAACACAATTTTGGCCCAGGCGGGCATTAAGTCAGATGAAGCGACAGGTGCATTGGTGACACCGCTCCATTTTTCAACGACCTATCAGCATCCAGAGTTTGGTCGATCTACTGGGTTTGACTATACGCGCACTAAAAATCCAACTCGTAGTAAGGCTGAGGAAGTCTTGGCGGCTATTGAGTCAGCAGACTATGCCCTAGCGACTAGCTCAGGGATGTCAGCTATTGTACTGGCCTTTAGCGTCTTTCCAGTAGGAAGTAAGGTCTTGGCAGTGCGTGATCTTTACGGTGGTTCTTTTCGCTGGTTTAACCAAGTGGAGCAGGAAGGTCGTTTCCATTTTACCTATGCCAATACAGAAGAAGAGTTGATTGCCGAGTTAGAAAAGGATGTGGATGTTCTCTATATCGAAACCCCAACCAATCCCTTAATGTTGGAATTTGATATCGAAAAACTAGCAAAATTGGCTCATGCTAAGGGTGCCAAAGTGGTGGTGGACAATACCTTCTATAGCCCTATCTACCAACGTCCGATTGAAGATGGAGCAGATATGGTTCTCCATTCAGCAACCAAGTATCTAGCAGGCCACAATGATGTCTTAGCTGGAGTGGTTGTGACCAATAGTTTAGAACTATACGAGAAGCTTTTTTACAATCTCAATACAACAGGGGCAGTCTTGTCCCCATTTGACAGCTACCAGTTGCTTCGTGGTCTCAAGACCTTGTCTCTTCGTATGGAGCGTTCAACAGCTAACGCCCAAGAAGTGGTTGCCTTTTTGAAGGATTCTCCAGCAGTCAAGGAGGTTCTCTATACTGGTCGTGGGGGGATGATTTCCTTTAAAGTAGTCGATGAAACGCGCATTCCTCATATTTTGAACAGTCTCAAGGTCTTCTCGTTTGCGGAAAGTTTGGGTGGGGTAGAAAGTCTCATTACTTATCCAACGACGCAAACTCACGCTGATATTCCAGCAGAAGTGCGCCATTCTTATGGTTTGACAGATGACCTCTTGCGCTTGTCAATTGGGATTGAGGATGCTAGAGATTTGATTGCAGATTTGCGCCAAGCTTTAGAAGGATAAGACAAAGATGGGAAAATATGATTTTACAAGCCTGCCCAACCGTTTAGGGCACCATACCTATAAATGGAAAGAAACAGAAACGGATAGTGAAGTTCTACCAGCTTGGATAGCGGATATGGACTTTGTGGTCTTGCCTGAAATCCGCCAAGCCGTGCAAACTTACGCAGACCAACTGGTTTATGGTTATGCCTATGCCAGTGAAGACTTAATTAAGGAAGTTCAAAAGTGGGAAGCTACACAATACGGTTACAACTTTGACAAAGAGGCTCTTGTTTTTATCGAGGGTGTGGTACCAGCCATCTCAACAGCTATTCAAACCTTTACAAAAGAAGGCGAGGCGGTTTTAATTAACACGCCTGTCTACCCACCCTTTGCTCGCAGTGTCAAGTTGAACAATCGTAGATTGATTACTAATTCCTTAGTGGAAAAGGATGGTCTGTTTGAGATTGACTTTGACCAACTTGAAAAGGATTTGGTGGAAGAGGAGGTTAAACTCTATATTCTTTGCAACCCTCACAATCCTGGTGGACGTGTTTGGGAAAAAGAAGTGTTGGAGAAGATTGGCCAACTCTGCCAAAAACACGGTGTTTTGTTAGTTTCAGATGAGATTCACCAAGATTTGACCCTCTTTGGTCACAAACACCAGTCTTTCAATACCATCAATCCTGCCTTCAAAAATTTTGCTATCGTCTTGAGCAGTGCCACTAAAACCTTTAACATTGCTGGGACAAAAAATTCCTATGCCGTCATTGAAAATCCTAAGTTGAGAGTGGCTTACCAGAAACGCCAGTTGGCTAATAATCAGCATGAAATTTCAGGCTTGGGCTATTTGGCGACAGAAGCTGCCTATCGATACGGTAAAGATTGGTTAGAGGAACTTAAGCAAGTCTTTGAAGACCATATCAATTATGTGGTGGATCTATTTGGAAAAGAGACTAAAATCAAGGTCATGAAACCGCAAGGTACCTACTTGATTTGGCTTGACTTTTCAGCCTATGACCTGACTGATGAAACATTGCAAGAGTTGTTGAGAAATGAAGCCAAGGTTATCCTCAACCGTGGTTTGGATTTTGGAGAGGAAGGAAGTCTCCATGCCCGCATCAATATAGCTATGCCCAAATCTCTGTTGCAAGAAGTCTGTCAGCGGATTGTGGCTACTTTTGCCAAATGTTAAAAATCCAGCCTTCTAGGAGAAAAGTCTTCCTAGAAGGCTATTTTCATAGGCGAAAATATGGTATAATAAACAGATAAGGTAAAGGTGAAAATATGGCTAAATTGATTCCGGGGAAAGTTCGTATCGAAGGTGTTGCCCTTTATGAAACTGGTAAGGTTGATATCATCAAGGAAAAGAACAATCGGCTCTATGCTCGCGTTGCAGAAGAAGAACTGCGCTATAGTTTAGAGGATGATTTGGTTTTTTGTGCCTGTGATTTTTTTCAAAAGAGGGGCTACTGTGTGCATTTGGCAGCGCTAGAGCATTTTCTGAAAAATGATGAGCGTGGTCAGGAAATCTTGTGGAGTCTGGAAGAAGGTCATGAAGAAAAAGAGGCCGTTGAAACCAAGGTGACCTTGGGTGGCAAGTTTTTGGATCGAATTTTATCTCCAAAATCAGAATGCGCCTATGAGTTATCAGCTGTGGGTCAGGTGGAAGCAGGAACCAATCATATCTTGTGGACTCTGAGAATCGGCCAAATCAATAGCCAAAAATACTATGTCATTCGGGATATTCCACTTTTTTTAAGGATTGTCGAGCAGAGAAAGTCGTATATGATTGGCAAGATTTATGAGGAGTCTCTTTCTTGGGAAGCTTTTGATGAGGCCAGCCAAGAACTTTTGACTTTCTTGCACGGACTAACGGAGGAAGGGCTGGTTCCAGACCTCTTTTTCCAAAACCAAGGTCGGCACCTCTTTTTCCCTCTGACCTTTTTTGAGCAGGGTGTGAATTTACTGATGGCCTTGCCCCATTTTCAATTTGACCATCAAGTGGATAGCTACCAAACCCTGCTTTTTCAGGATATGCATGCTGATGCCAATCTATTTGCCTTTACAGTAACAGAATACTCGGACTATTTTGAAATGGAAATCAGTGAGAGTCCTAGGGTCAATGTCTTTTATCAGGGAGCAGTACTTTTCCATAAAGGTCAGGTTTATTTTTTAACAGACCAGCAGATGCGTCTTCTCAAGGAAATTAAAGTGTTACCTGTGGGTCAACAAGGAAAGAAATACCTGCAATTTGATAGCAGTGATCGAGACAAATTGGCCTCCTGTCTGACTCTTTTTATCCAGATGGGTACCGTTTCAGCTCCAGAACGTCTACAAATCAAAACTTTTGCGCCCTCTTTTTACTTTGACAGGGAAGAAGATAATCGGATTCGTTTAGAAATTCAGTTTGATTATGGAAATAGACAGGTATCTAGCCGACAAGAGCTAGAAGAATTACCATTTTCAAGTGACACGGACTTAGAAGAAAGAATTTTCCAAGTCTGTTTGGCTGCGGGCTTTGAAGCAGATTTTCAATCTTGGCGTCAGGCCTTAAAAGCAGAGTCTGTCTATCATTTCTTCCATGAAATCATTCCAGTCTTTGAAAAACTTGGAAATGTTGATTTATCAGACAAGTTAGAAGAGTTTTATAGTCTAGCAAGCCCTCAAGTGCAGATTACTTCCAAGGGAGGTCTCTTGGAAATTCAATTTGATTTTCAAGATATAGCCCAAGAGGAAATTGACCAAGCTATGCAGGCCTTGGTTGATAATCGAGATTTTTATATTGATTCGTCTAATAAAGTCTACTTTTTCGATGAAGAAACCAAGAAAATTCGTCAAAATCTACAGGAGCTGGGGCAATTTGAATTAAAAGATGGCTCCTTGCAGGCTCGGAAATCCTTGGCTTATAGTTTAGCTCATCTCTTTGAAGGACGTGACCGTGTTTCTTTTTCACAAGAATTCCAGAATCTGGCTCACGATTTGACGCATCCAGAGGACTTCCCTAGACAAGCAACTCAGGTTCAGGCTGACTTACGAGATTATCAGGAAAAGGGAATCAGCTGGCTACAGATGCTCCATCACTATGGTTTTGGTGGGATTTTGGCTGACGATATGGGACTTGGTAAAACCCTGCAGACCATTGCTTTTTTGACCAGTCAAGTGACAAAAGAAAGTCGAGTCTTGATTTTAGCACCGTCAGGTTTGATTTACAACTGGGCAGATGAGTTTCAGAAATTTGCCCCACAGTTGGATGTGGCTGTTGTTCATGGTTTGAAAGCTAGTCGTGAGGAGATTCTTGCTGAAAGCCATCAAATCTATGTGACGAGCTATGCTACCTTCCGTCAGGACAGTGAGCTTTATCAGGGGATGGCCTTTGACTTCCTTTTCTTAGATGAGGCTCAGGTCATGAAGAACGCCCAGACCAAGATTGCCCAGACCTTGAGACAGTTTGTGGTGCCGTCAGTTTTTGCTCTGTCAGGGACACCGATTGAAAACCATCTAGGTGAGCTGTGGTCTATTTTCCAAATCGTCATGCCAGGACTTTTGCCAAGCAAGAAAGAATTTATGAAATTGCCAGCTGAACGCGTGGCTCAGTTTATCAAGCCTTTCGTGATGAGGCGCAAGAAAGAAGAAGTTCTGACCGAATTGCCAGACTTAATAGAAGTAGTTTATAAGAATGAACTGGAAGACCAGCAAAAGGCTATCTACCTAGCCCAGTTGCAACAGATGAGAGATAGATTGGCTCAAGTATCAGATCAGGAATTTCAGCGAAGTCGTGTGGAAATCTTGTCTGGTCTGATGCGCTTGCGCCAAATCTGTGACACCCCTGCCCTCTTTATGGAGGATTATCAGGGAGCTAGTGGCAAACTGGATAGTCTCCGAGACCTGCTGGTACAGGTGGTAGACGGTGGACACCGTGTCTTGATTTTCTCTCAGTTCAAGGGAATGTTGGAGAAAATAGAACAAGAACTGCCAGACTTGGGCATGACTTCCTTTAAAATTACAGGTTCAACTCCAGCCAAGGAAAGACAAGACATGACCAAGGCCTTTAACCAAGGGGAAAGAGATGCCTTTCTGATTTCCCTCAAGGCTGGTGGTGTCGGTCTGAACCTGACAGGTGCTGATACAGTGATTTTGGTTGACCTTTGGTGGAATCCTGCGGTGGAAGCGCAAGCTATTGGCCGTGCCCATCGGATGGGTCAGGAAGAAACGGTTGAGGTCTATCGCTTGGTGACCAGGGGAACCATTGAAGAAAAAATTCAGGAACTCCAAGAACAAAAGAAACATCTGGTGTCACAAGTATTGGATGGAACAGAGTCACGTGGCAGTCTCAGCCTAGCAGAAATTAGAGAAATTTTGGGAATTTCTGAAGCCAGCACTTGAAAAATCAAGACAATACGCTATAATGAAGTGTTGAAAGGAAATAGAAAATGAAACAAGAACGATTTCCATTGGTGTCAGATGACGAGGTCATGCTGACTGAGATGCCAGTCATGAACTTGTACGATGAGTCTGATCTGATCAGTAATATCAAGGGTGAGTATCGAGATAAAAATTATTTAGAATGGTCTCCTATTACTGAAGAGGCGCCAGTAAAACCGATTGAAAAGCAAGTCGAGAAACCTAAAAAAGCTCCTTTAGGGGTAAAAAAAGAAGGAAAGAGCTATGCGGAGGTGGCGCGTGAAGAAGCGCGTGCAGACTTGAAAAAGAAACGCTCTGCTAACTATCTAACTCAGGATTTCAGCCGTGCGAGACGTCATTCTAAATCAGGCCTTGTTAGACAGGGCAGTCAACCGACAGCGCCTTTCCAAAAGGAAAATCCTGGTGAATTTGTCAAATATAGCCAAAAATTGACCCAGTCTCATTATATCTTGGCGGAAGAAGTTCATTCTATCCCTACCAAGAATGAAGAAGTGTCAGCACCTGCTCCAAAGAAAAACAACTATGATTTTCTAAAGAAGAGCCAAATCTACAATAAAAAAAGTAAACAAACAGAACAAGAACGTCGGGTTGCCCAAGAGTTGAATCTGACCAGAATGACAGAATAGGGGAGAAAACATGCCAAAGACATATCATTTTATCGGAATTAAGGGATCAGGGATGAGTGCCTTGGCCTTGATGTTGCACCAAATGGGGCATAAGGTACAGGGATCAGATGTTGAGAAGTACTACTTTACTCAACGTGGTCTTGAGCAGGCAGGAATTACTATTCTTCCTTTTGATGAAAAGAATCTAGACGGTGATATGGAAATTATCGCTGGAAATGCCTTTCGTCCAGATAACAACGTCGAAATTGCCTATGCAGACCAAAATGGTATCAGCTACAAACGTTACCATGAGTTCCTAGGTAGCTTTATGCGTGACTTTGTTAGCATGGGAGTAGCAGGAGCGCATGGAAAAACTTCAACGACAGGTATGTTGTCTCACGTCTTGTCTCACATCACAGACACCAGCTTCTTGATTGGAGATGGGACAGGTCGTGGTTCGGCCAATGCCAAATATTTTGTCTTTGAATCTGACGAATATGAGCGTCACTTTATGCCTTACCACCCAGAATACTCTATTATCACCAACATTGACTTTGACCATCCAGACTATTTCACAAGTCTAGAGGATGTTTTCAATGCTTTTAACGACTATGCTAAACAAATTACCAAGGGTCTTTTTGTCTATGGTGAAGATGCAGAATTGCGTAAAATTACGTCTGATGCACCAATTTATTATTATGGTTTTGAAGCAGAAGGTAATGACTTTGTAGCTAGTGAGCTTCTTCGTTCTACGACTGGTTCAACCTTCACCGTTCATTTCCGTGGACAAGACTTGGGGCAATTCCACATCCCAACCTTTGGTCGTCACAATATCATGAATGCGACAACCGTTATTGGTCTTCTTTACACAGCAGGATTTGATTTGAACTTGGTGCGTGAGCACTTGAAAACATTTGCTGGTGTTAAGCGTCGTTTCACTGAGAAAATTGTCAATGATACAGTGATTATCGATGACTTTGCTCACCATCCAACAGAAATTATTGCGACCTTGGATGCGGCTCGTCAAAAATACCCAAGCAAGGAAATTGTAGCAGTCTTCCAACCGCATACCTTTACAAGAACCATTGCCTTGTTAGATGACTTTGCCCACGCTTTAAACCAAGCAGATGCTGTTTACCTAGCGCAAATTTATGGGTCAGCTCGTGAGGTAGACCATGGAGATGTCAAGGTAGAAGACCTAGCTAATAAAATCAACAAGAAACACCAAGTCATTACTGTTGAAAATGTTTCTCCTCTCCTAGACCATGACAATGCTGTTTACGTCTTTATGGGAGCAGGAGATATCCAAACCTATGAATACTCATTTGAGCGACTCTTGTCTAACTTGACAAGCAATGTTCAATAGGTTATTCTCATGGAAATTCCAATTAAGATCATTCAGGCAAGTCAGTCTGATTTGGCTGAGATAGAGGCACTTCAAACTTCGTCTTTTCCGGCTGAAAAGCAGCAACCTTCCCATATCTTAGAAGAAAGTATCCGTAAGTGTGCGGATACCTTTCTTCTAGCTAGGGATGAAAACCAACTTTTAGGCTATATTCTATCAAGTCCCCAGTCAGACAATCCGCAATGTCTAAAAGTAGATTCTTTAGTCATTGAGTCTGACCATCAGAGACAAGGATTGGGAACACTTCTTCTTGCGGCTTTGAAAGAGGTGGCAGTTGAGCTGGATTACAAAGGGATTTGTTTGGAGAGTCCTGATGAGCTGCTTTCCTATTTTGAAATGAACGGTTTTATTGATGAAGAAACTTCCCTTTATGAAACTAGCCAGGGTTTTAGTATGATTTGGTTTAATCCCTTTTATCTGGAGGCACAATGAAGATCAGACAAGCAAAATTAGAAGATTTGGATCGTATCGTCGAGATTGAACTAGAGAATTTCTCGGTTGAAGAAGCCATTCCTCGATCTGTCTTTGAGGCACATTTGCGAGAAATTCAGACCTCTTTTCTGGTTGCAGAAAAAGAGGGCAGGATTATGGGTTATATCGAAGGACCAGTTGGCCCCCACCGCCATCTGCAAGACCAGTCCTTTACAGAAGAAATAAAAGACTATAGTCATGAGCCTGGTGGTTATATCTCTGTGACCTGTCTTTCTATTGCCAAAGAAGCACAGGGCCTCGGAC
>NZ_VMMR01000095.1:0-5364 GCF_013277285.1 Streptococcus sp. 339
TGAAATCGTAACACCACTTTGAACAAGAGTTACTTCAACCCATTGACTCCGATGGGTTAAGTTGCTTTCGTGGATACCAAAATCAGCCGCAATTTGTTCATAAGTTCGATATTCTCGCACATATTGAAGTCGCCATAAGAAGGTATTCTAGGCTTAGTTTAGGTTTTCGTCCCCCTTTTGCGTGTTTACCTTGATAATCTCTTTTTAATACAGCTAACATCTCTTCAAAAGTCGTGCACTGAACACCAACCAGGAGCTTAAATCGTGCATCAGTTAGTTGTTTACTTGCTTCATAATTCATAGAACTATTCTACCATATTTTGTTTCGCAGGAAGTCTATTATCAAAAGGTGTTGATATATGGGCTGTTTCAAGATTACTAAGGCATAAAGATATACAACAAATTATTCAAACTTACGGACATACTCTAAAAGAGGGTTATTGATAAATAGTATAGGAAGAGCCTTAAAATAAGGTTTTTTCTATTTATCGATTCCAGCAGGGGGTATGTAATTAGATACTATAGTAGATTGAAACTAGAATAGTGTATCTGGACTTCTAAAACATTACTAGAAATTGATTTGTCCTATTCCTATTTCATTTTACTATAAAAACCGCTCAACTGAGCGGTTTTCGTCTATTCATATCCTCTTACAGTACCCATGTTCGGATGGCATGGGCAACGCCGGATTCGTCATTTGTTTTAGTGATGTATTTGGCGATTTTTTTGATTTCTTGATTTCCATTTTCCATGACAACGGGGTTCCCAACGACTTCCAGCATGGCACGGTCATTTTCTTCGTCACCGATAGCCATGGTTTGATCTTTGTTCAATCCGAGTTTTTCAGCTAAGTGAGTAATAGCTGACCCCTTGTCTATATTCTTTTTAAGGAGTTCGAGGTAGAAAGGAGCAGACTTGTTGATAGAGTAGCGTTCGTAAAATTCTGCTGGGATTTTTTCAATCGCAGCATCGAGAATCTCAGGCTCATCGATGAACATACACTTGACGATTTCCTTGTCAGACATTTCTTCAGGTGTGCGGTAGAAGATAGGCATGTTGACGAGGGTTGATTCGTGCACAGTGTATGTTCCGATATTGCGATTGGCAGTATAGATACCGTCCTTAGTAATAGCATGCATGTGGACACCGAGCTTACGACTGAGAAATTCCATATCCAGATAATCCTCATAAGTCAAGGATTCGCTGATAATCTCATGCCCTGTAGCAGTTTCTTGGACAAGGGCACCATTGAAGGTCACAACATAGTCACCCTCGTCTCTCAACTGCAAGTCGTCCAGAAGTTTGGCAACACCTGCGATAGGGCGGCCAGTTGCAATGACGACTTTGACACCAGCTTCTTTGGCATCTTGGATGGCAGAAAAGACTTCAGGAGTAATCTCCTTTTGACTGTTGACTAGGGTTCCGTCAATATCGACAGCGATTAGTTTAATACTCATAAAATTCCTCTTCTAGTTTTTATTTGGGGTAAAATGATCGTTCTCAATCAAGTGTAAAAATTGCTGGGTAATGCTTGCAAAGATGCTGTTTTGGTCCAACATTTCTTTTGGAAAATAAAAGCGATTATCTCCGTGGCGACTGCCAGCAAGGGATTGGACGATAGGAGACAGGCTAGAGAGTTCGGCCAGTTGACCATTTTTTTGTAAAATCTCAATCTGTGTCCGCGGATTTTCAGATTCGGGACGATAGATATCATAAGGGAGGTCGAAGTTCTTATGAATAGCAGTATAGTAGTCTGGATCAAAGCCAATGTCCTCAACCAATTTTCTCATGCTAGCGAGTTGGTCTTGGTCTTCTTGTGAAAAGGTAATGGATTTAAAGACCTTGCGGTTGACAAAGCGTTGCGACAGGTCTGCAAGAATCTTATCAGGACTGGTCATCCAGAGCTGGAAGTAGGTATTCATCACACCATCATCCAGAGCCAGATAATCAGACAAGGTCACATTTTTTTCAAAGAAAGGCAGGAGGTGTGGGGAAGTTCGTGCAAAGAAGTCTTTGTCCTCAGGATAGAGTTCCTTAGCGCGTTTGAGAAGATTTTGTAGGAGAACTTCCATAGCGCGTGTTGCTGGGTGGAAATAAACCTGCATATACATTTGGTAGCGGCTGAGAACATAGTCTTCGATGGCGTGCATGCCATTGCGCTGAAAGGCGATACCATTTTCGACAGGACGAATGACACGCAAGATCCGAGTCAGGTCAAATTCCCCATAAGAAGCTCCTGTAAAATAGGAGTCGCGCAAGAGATAGTCCATGCGGTCCGCATCAATCTGACTAGAAATCAGTTGCACAACCTGTTTGTTAGGGTAGGTATGGTCTATGACACTGGCAACCTTTTCTGGAAAATCTGGCGCCACTTGTAGCAGGACTTGGTGAATCTCCGTTTCAGGACTTTGGATAATCTCCTGAGTAATGGCTTCGTGGTCTGTATCAAAGAGATGTTCAAAAGTATGGGAGTAGGCACCATGCCCAAGGTCGTGTAAAAGAGCAGCGGTCATGGTCAAGAGAGACTCTGCAGGATTCCATTCCTCAGGATATTTTTCTTCGAAAATCTCTGTGATGCGTCGTGCAATTTCATAGACGCCTAGACAGTGAGAGAAGCGACTATGTTCTCCACCGTGGAAGGTATAACTGGAAGTTCCCAGTTGTTTGATACGACGCAAACGCTGAAATTCTTTTGTATTGATCAAGTCATAGATGATTTGATTATTGACATGGATGTAGTTGTGAACTGGGTCACGGAATACTTTTTCGTTCATATGACCATTATAGCAAAAAGCTAGAGTTTTTGGTAAAATAGTAGGACAAGAGACAAGAAAGAGGACCTGATGTGAAGATTCGGATGCGAAATACGATTCAGTTTGATGAGCAGTTGGAAGTGATTGACCAGCTTTATGACGTGGAAGTGCATGAGAAGGGAGATTATAGCTATCTGCTTTTCTATAATGAGGAAAAGGAAAAAGTAGTGATTAAATTTCATGGTCAAGAACTGGTGATGAGCCGATTTTCCAATCCCAAGACCACTATGCGCTTTCTAAAGGATAGTGATAGTTTAGCCTATATCCCTACACCTATGGGCATGCAGGAGTTTATCATCCAAACGAGCCATTATCAAGTAGATGGGCAAAAGATTGAACTAGACTATCAACTGCAAAACCAAGAGGGACATCCCTTTGCTAGCTATCAATTGGAAATTACTTGGGGCTAGGCTCTTATTTTTTTCAAATTTTTTCAAATTTTGCTAGCTATCTTCTTGTATTGACTTCCTAGTGTGGTAGATTAGGCTAATTTTTGGTATAATAAAAGTTATGGAAATTGAAAAAACCAATCGTATGAATGCGCTCTTTGAATTTTATGCAGCGCTTTTGACAGATAAGCAAATGAATTATATCGAGCTCTACTACGCTGATGATTATAGTCTTGCTGAGATTGCTGAAGAGTTCGGCGTCAGTCGTCAGGCTGTCTATGATAATATCAAGCGGACAGAAAAGATTCTAGAAGATTATGAGATGAAATTGCACATGTACTCGGACTACATTGTCCGCAGTCAAATTTTTGACCAGATTTTGGAGCGCTATCCCAAGGATGACTTTCTGCAGGAGCAGATAGAAATTTTAACAAGCATTGATAATAGAGAATAAGAGGAAGAAAAATGGCATTTGAAAGTTTAACAGAACGTTTGCAGAACGTCTTTAAAAATTTACGTAAAAAAGGAAAAATCTCTGAATCTGATGTCCAAGAGGCAACCAAAGAAATTCGCTTGGCCTTGCTTGAGGCCGACGTTGCCTTGTCTGTTGTAAAGGACTTTATCAAGAAAGTTCGTGAGCGTGCAGTCGGGCATGAGGTCATTGATACACTTAATCCTGCGCAACAGATTATTAAAATCGTTGATGAGGAACTGACAGCCGTTTTAGGTTCTGATACGGCTGAGATTATCAAGTCTCCTAAAATTCCGACGATTATCATGATGGTTGGTTTACAAGGGGCTGGTAAAACAACCTTTGCTGGTAAATTGGCCAACAAACTCAAGAAAGAAGAAAATGCTCGTCCTTTGATGATTGCGGCGGATATTTATCGTCCAGCTGCCATTGACCAGCTTAAGACCTTGGGACAACAGATTGATGTGCCTGTCTTTGCACTTGGAACAGAAGTACCAGCTGTTGAGATTGTACGTCAAGGTTTGGAGCAAGCCCAAACTAATCATAACGACTATGTCTTGATTGATACGGCAGGTCGTTTGCAGATTGATGAGCTTTTGATGAACGAGCTTCGTGACGTAAAAGCACTGGCTCAACCAAATGAAATTCTGCTCGTCGTTGATGCTATGATTGGTCAAGAAGCAGCCAATGTTGCGCGTGAGTTTAATGATCAGTTGGAAGTGACTGGGGTTATCCTTACCAAGATTGACGGCGATACTCGTGGTGGTGCGGCTCTATCTGTTCGTCACATTACCGGAAAACCAATCAAGTTCACTGGTACAGGTGAAAAGATTACGGACATTGAGACCTTCCACCCAGACCGCATGTCTAGCCGTATCCTTGGCATGGGGGATATGCTTACGTTGATTGAGAAAGCTTCTCAGGAATACGATGAGCAAAAGGCTCTTGAAATGGCTGAGAAGATGCGTGAAAACACCTTTGATTTCAATGATTTCATTGATCAGTTGGATCAGGTGCAAAACATGGGGCCGATGGAAGACTTGCTCAAGATGATTCCAGGTATGGCCAACAACCCAGCCCTTCAAAACATGAAGGTGGATGAACGCCAGATTGCTCGCAAACGTGCCATTGTGTCTTCTATGACACCTGAGGAACGTGAAAACCCAGATTTGTTAAATCCAAGCCGTCGTCGTCGTATCGCTGCAGGTTCTGGAAATACCTTTGTCGAAGTTAATAAATTCATCAAGGACTTTAACCAGGCTAAACAGCTCATGCAGGGTGTTATGTCTGGAGATATGAACAAGATGATGAAGCAAATGGGGATCAATCCAAACAATCTTCCTAAAAATATGCCAAATATGGGAGGAATGGATATGTCTGCCCTTGAAGGAATGATGGGACAAGGTGGTATGCCTGACTTGTCAGCTCTCGGAGGAGCAGGAATGCCAGATATGAGTCAGATGTTTGGTGGTGGACTCAAAGGTAAAATTGGTGAATTTGCTATGAAACAGTCCATGAAACGCATGGCTAACAAAATGAAGAAAGCGAAGAAGAAACGCAAGTAAGACGAAGGAAGGCCGCAGAGCTTTCCTTTTTTAGAAAAATAATAAAGGTCTATTTTGAATCTGTAAAGAATAAAAAATAATAATACTCAATGAAAATCAAATAGCAAACTAGGAAGCTAGCCGCA
>NZ_VMMR01000095.1:5397-12293 GCF_013277285.1 Streptococcus sp. 339
TATATACGGTAAGGCGACGTTGATGTGGTTTGAAGAGATTTTTGAAGAGTATAAATATAAAGAAAAATCAGAAATTGAGATTAGAGAACTCTTTTGATTTCAATCCTTATTTTTGATAAAATGAAGCTGTAATGTATTAAAAATGAAGCATTACAAAGATAGGATAAGCCAACTTAATTTTTTATAAAATTAAAATTACAAAAGCTTGACAAAGCTAAGAAAGGATACTACCATGAGCACAGCACAGCACAGCACAGCACAGCACAGCACAGCACACAGGTGAAAACTCTGGACTTGAGAAATTAACTCTCACTTCAAAAGATGTTTTTACAGATAATATTTCAAAAATTGGTCAACTTTTTCCTGAAGTTCTGACGGAAAAGAGGGATGAATACGGCAGATTACGTTCTGCGATTGACTTTGAGAAGCTTAAACAGTTTTTATCAGAGGAAATTGTGGATGGTCGAGAATCCTATGAGTTTACTTGGGTTGGAAAGCGTGAAGCTATTGCAGAAGCTGGGCGACCAACTACCAAAACCCTAAGACCAGATCTTGATGAAAGTGTTGACTTTGAAAACAGTGAAAATGTCTTTATTACTGGAGATAATTTAGAAGTCTTGAAAATCTTACAAGAATCCTATCTAGGAAAAATTGATATGATTTATATCGATCCACCCTATAATACAGGGAAAGACTTTGTATATTCTGATAAGTTCCAAAAAACAGACGAAGAGTTGAAGGAAGAGATGGAACTTTTGGATGAAGAAGGGCGCCAGGTCATTGGGCTCACAAAAAATGAAAAAAATTCGGCCCGTTATCACTCAGACTGGCTCAATATGATGTATCCACGCCTCCGCCTAGCTCGTAACCTCCTCAAAGATTCAGGTGTCATCTTTATCTCTATCGATGATAATGAACAAGCTAATCTGAAAGCTATCTGTGATGAGATATTTGGGGAGGAGAATCTCGTTCAAACGATTGCTTGGAGAAGAAGTGATAATCAGCCTAATATAGGTAAAGCTGCTAGAGTAAAAGAATATATATATGTGTATTCAAAGGATTATTCTAGAGTTACATATGGACGGTTACCACTTTCAGATACAGCTAAGAAAGAATATGCTTATGAAGATTCAAAAGGAAAATATGGGAGAGGCATCCTACGTGATGAAGTTCGAGGAAGGTTTAATTATGAAATTCTAAGTCCTGCTGGAAAAGTACTTATGGGACCATGGATGGTTTCGGAAAAAGATTTTCACCAACTTTTAAAAGATGACAAAATTCATTGGCCAGAAAATGGAGGAGTTCCAAGAACAAAGATATATTTAAGTGATGCAATGAAGAATGGTCAACTATCTAATGATTTTTGGAATGTAGAGTTTGGAACAAATCAACGTGCCAATACTGAAATTAAGAAGTTATTTGATTTTAGAGTATTCGATTTTTCTAAGCCGACAAAACTATTATTAAATTTGTTAGGATTAGGTGCAAGTATAGAAACCGCCCTTATTCTTGATTTCTTCGGTGGTTCTGGTACTACGGCAGACGCAGTTATGCAACTGAATGCTGAAGATGGTGGAAATCGTAAGTTTATCCTATGTACTTTGGATGAAGAAGTAGCTGATAAGTCTGCTGCTAAAGAAGCAGGTTATGAAACTATTGATCAGATTTCACGTGAGCGGATTCGTCGTGCTGCTGCCAAGATTCAGGAGGAGTATCCTGAGTTGGTTGGCAAGCAGGACTTTGGATTTAAGGCTTATAAGTTAGACTCTTCTAATTTCAAAGATGTTTCAGCTCGACCTAATCAATTTATCCAGGGAGAACTATTTGATAGTGTATCCAATATCAAGGAAGGACGTACTGGCCTTGACTTACTTTTCCAAGTGATGCTGACATGGGGAATGGAACTGTCACTAGCCATTGACTTGGAGAAAGTAGCAGGCGCAGAAGTTTATGATGTAGATCAAGGATCACTCATGGCTTGTTTTGAAGATGAAATATCAGAAGAAGTTATCCATCATATCGCTCAAGCACAACCACTCCGTGCTGTTTTCCGTGATAGTTCATTTGCCAATTCAGCAGATAAGATTAACGTAAGTGAAATCTTCAAAGAATTATCACCTCATACGAAAGTGAAGGTGGTGTAGGCGATGTTCTATCAGCTGACAACTGATAATTGGATAAGTATCGGAGGGATTATAGTAGATTCGATTGCGATTATTGTTTCTATCAGCATTGCAATCTGGGTTACTAGACATGCTTTTAAAGATAACTTAAAACAACATTTATTTGAAAAAAGGATGATATTGTATAGTGATTTTGTTCTACTTTTGGAATACTTGCTTGCAAATCATACAGTTTCTAATCTAAAAAAGCAACATAAGGCAATTGATGAAAATATAACTAAATTATATTTTTTATCTAATAAGGAAATGTATAGTTTAGCCATAGAATTCATTCAAGAACTTGAAGATACTATCAAGAAAGTTGAAGACGGAAAGATACAAGAAGATAATCAAAAACTTATTTCTATTTGTCTTGTACTTAGTGATGCAATGAAGTGGGAAAAAGAGTATTTTAACGATATTACATCATCAAAAGTGAAAGAAATTAAAAAGAAATATAATATGGCGTAACTATTAAATATAGTTATAGATGTGAAATAGTTTATGTGAATTTAATAAAAAGAATATAGAATTATGAAACTACAATTTAAAAAACAACAATTTCAGTTGGATGCGGTTAGTGCCATTGCAGATTTATTTCAAGGGCAAGCCAAACATACTGGAGTTCAGTATATGGCGGATCCAGGTCGTCTCAAGTCAGATGAGGTAGATTTGGTTTTAGATGCTTATCGAAATGCACCGATTCAATTGAGTCAAACAAGTATACGAGAAAATGTTCATACTATGCAAACTCGTTATGGTTTGCGTCCTTCTGATAAACTATCGATTGATATGATTGCTGGACGAGAAGCTTATAATTTTTCCATAGAGATGGAGACGGGAACAGGGAAGACCTACACGTATATCCGTACAATTATGGAGTTGAATAAACGCTATGGCTGGCTTAAATTTGTCATTGTCGTTCCAAGTGTAGCCATTCGTGAAGGGGTTCTCAAGTCTCTACAGATCATGTCAAGTCACTTTCAGATGGAGTATGGGAAGCAACCACGCTATTTTGTCTACGATTCTTCACGTTTAGGTGATTTGGATAGTTTTGCCAATTCGTCAGACCTTCAAATCATGGTCATCAACTCTCAAGCCTTTAATACAAAAGGCAAAGATGCGCGACGGATTCATTCTGAACAGGAAAGTTTCCGTTGGCGCCGTCCAATTGATGTCTTGGCAGCTATGAATCCGATTATGATTATTGATGAACCTCAGTCTGTTGAAGGGAAACAGACAAAGGAAAGACTAAAAGATTTTAAGCCATTATTTACACTACGTTATTCGGCTACCCATAAAGAAAAACATGATATGGTTTATAGATTGGATGCCATGGATGCTTACAATCAAAAATTAGTGAAGAAGATTGCGGTTAAGGCTATTGAGCAAACTGGGACGACCGGGACACAAGGATATCTATATCTACAAGAAATCATTCCACAAAAAACAGGAGCACCCAAAGCAAAAATTGAGTTTGAAGTAAAAACGCAGTCAGGTGTTAAGAGGAAATTGAAGGTGGTGGAAGAACCCTTTGATTTGTATGCTGAATCGGGGAATTTATCTGCTTATAAAGGAATGACCCTTAGTCACTTTGATGCAAGAGAGAACAAACTTCAAGTTGGTGTGACGCAAGAACTTCATGTCGGTGAAGTGATAGGGGAAGTGGATGAGTCTAGCATCAGAAGAATTCAAATCCGAGAGACTATAAAAAGTCATCTCGAAAAAGAAAGTAAACTGTACAATCGAAGAATTAAAGTATTATCCCTATTTTTCATCGATGAAGTGGCCAAGTATAAACAATATGATGAACATAATGATGCCTATAATGGTGAATACGCTCAGATTTTTGAAGAAGAATATCGAAATCAAGTAAACCAGTTTATCCGAACACAGGAACCAACTCCTTATCGTAGATATTTGGAGGCTAATCTTGAAGGAAATTCAGTTCATGCTGGTTACTTTTCGGTAGATAAAGTGAAGAAGTCAGATAAGACCATTTTCGTAGATTATAAATCTGCCAGTGAAAAGAAAAGTAATCTTTCAAATGACACCGATGCCTATGACTTGATTATGAGGGACAAGGAGCGTTTGTTGAGCTTTGAAGAGCCAGTTCGTTTCCTATTTTCTCACTCAGCTCTAAAAGAGGGATGGGATAATCCTAATGTCTTTCAAATCTGTACGCTGAAGCAATCTTCAGCAGAAACCCGTAAACGTCAAGAAATCGGTCGTGGTATGCGTTTGGCAGTTGACCAAAACGGAATTCGTCAGGATTTTGAACTCTTAGGAAATGATGTTCATGAAATCAATAAACTGACAGTAATTGCAAATGAAAGCTATGAACAATTTGCTAGAAATCTACAAGAAGAAATCAAAGAACTCTTAGCAGAACGTCCTGTAAAAGTGGATGTTACTCTCTTTACGAATAAAGTTCTAACGAATCAAGAAGGTCAAACAATACGAATTACCAAGGAACAAGCAGATTCGATTCATTTTGATTTGATTCGACAAGGCTATATAGATCGTGAAGGACAATTAACCACAGAATATTTTACTGCAAAAGAAAATCATCAGTTACAACTGTCTGAAACGCTAGCAGGTTATGAGGATAATCTGGTAGAGATATTGGAGAGCGTTTATCATGCAGGACAGTATGAAATTGAAAATGCGAATAATGCGGTAATTCAATTCTCAAATGAGGTCAATCAAGAAAATATTGCCCGAAAAGAATTCTTAAATCTCTGGAAGCAAATCAATCGAAAGACAAGCTATCAAGTAGAGTTTGATGATACGGAGTTGGTAAAACATTCGGTTGACTATATCAATGAGAAATTAGTCGTTAGCAAACCAAGCTTTCATATAACTCAAGCAAGCGCTACTGAGATGAGTAAGGAAGAAGGACTCCATCTGATAGTGGCTGAAAATAATCGCCAACAAGAATATCTAACGGATTCGCAGATTATGACCAAATATGATTTGCTAGGGGAGATTGCTGAGCAGACTGGTTTAACTCGTAAATTGGTTGCGGAAATATTAAGTAAAATCTATGTCTACCAATTTGACAAGTTTAAACAGAATCCAGAAGAGTTTATTCTTAAGGTTTCAAAACTCATTAATGAACAAAAAGCAAGTCAAATTATCAAGCATATTCAGTATAATGTGTTAAATGAAGAGTATGATATGGACTTGTTTTATGACAATCCTGAAACTGCTAACAGATCAGATGATCACTTACTTGAATCCAAAAAAGGGATTTACAATTTTGTAAAAGTTGATTCCAATACGGAGAAGACCTTTAAAGAATCTTTGGAACAATACGAGGATGTTCGTGTTTATGTGAAGCTACCAGGGAAGTTCAGTATTGCGACTCCGCTTGGGAACTATAACCCTGACTGGGCAATCGCCTTCCGTGAAGGTAGTGTCAAACATATCTATTTTGTTGCAGAAACGAAAGGATCTATGTCTAGTCTTCAATTGAAACAAGCTGAGCAAGCAAAAATTTCCTGTGCGCGTGCTCATTTTAAAGCGTTAGCTCAAGCTGGATTGATTAATGATCAGCACATCTATGATGTGGTTTCAAGTTATGAGGAATTATTAAATATTGTAAGATAGGGAGGTAAAAGAAATGGAATTTATTGTATATCGTAAGGGAAGAGAAGTAGCTGTTTTTCAACGTAGGAGTGATGCAGAGAGATATGTGCACTCTAGAACTGGATTTTTTGGTGAACCAGATGCTTACTATCAGATTGAACAAAGAGGTTGTTATTTGACAGAAGCAGCTGTAACTTACAAGGGATTGGCAGATGACTGTGATGAATTGATGATTTTGCGAAAATTCAGGGATTCTTATCTAGCTTTTAAAGATGGTGGTCAGGAGGAAATTGAATCCTACTATAAGATGGCTCCTCAGATTGTTGCCAAGTTAGAAGAACATTCAAATCGTGAGGAAATACTAGAGTCTATCTGGTCAGGACTTGTCTTACCTTGTGTTTCCTTGATTAAAATAGGAGAGAATCAAACTTGCCATCAATTGTATAAAACATATACACTAGAATTGTCTCAAAAAGTGGTCCAATAAAACGAGTAGAGTATAGGAAAAGAGTTCGGGTCCTCGCTAACTTGTATAGTGAAGAGACCCCCTATTCTATTTAGATCCCCAATACCAAAACAAACGTGTCAAACTAATCACTAATAGAACATACTTGGAAGATTTTGAATGGAATGAGGAAGATACAAAGGAAGACAATTTCTCTAGCTGGCTTGATGAAATGGTAGGATTGTAAGGGGGGATTTTTACCCCTTGGGTTTTAAGAGTATATATAATTAAGATAAACTAAAAAGACTAACACAAAAAAAGAAAGTAGAGAAAAGAAAATGAAGTTATTAAAGGGTTTGGGCTTTGCCTTGGTATTGTTTTACATGGTTATATTTATTGGAGTAAACTTTGTGACTGTTGGGGTTGATAATGATAAAAAAGAAGAAACAACAAAAGAGATACAAAGGTATGAATTGTTAGACTAGACTAAAATAAAAAAGCATTATACAATAGTAATATGAAATCAACTAAAGAAGAAATCCAAGCTATCAAAACACTTTTAAAAGACTCTAGTACAGCTAAATATCATAAACGCCTTCAAATCGTTCTATTTCGTCTGATGGGTAAATCTTATAAAGAGATTATAGAGCTTTTAGACTGTAATCAAACAACGATTTGGCCAACTGTAAAAAAATATG
>NZ_VMMR01000096.1:0-2527 GCF_013277285.1 Streptococcus sp. 339
CTCTGGAGTTGCCATTGAACCGTCTGCTGGTTTAGCTGAATCTTCTGCTGGTTCTGCTGGTTTAGCTGATTCCTGATCAGCTTTTTCAAGCTCTTCAACTTTTGCTTTTGCTTTTTCAGCCTCAGCTTTAGCCTTCTCTAGTTCAGCTTCAGCAGCTGTTTGAGCTTGTTCAGCTTCAGCTTTTGAATTTTCAGCTGCTCTTGCTTCATTATTTTCTTTTTCAGCCTTAGCAGTCGCATCATCAGCTGTTTTCTTAGATTCTGCTGCTTTTTGCTCTAACTCCGCAATTCTAGCATCTGCTTCTTCTTGGGGTTGAACTGGAGTTTCTTCTTCCGTTTTAGCTGGTTCCTTAGCTTTTGCTTCCTTTACTTCTTCAAGGGTCTTATTGAAGTCATCAACACGAGAATTAATATCTTCTGCGTAAGATCCAACAAGGGCATCCGCCTGGTTAAATTCAGCTTCTGCTGCTGCACGAGCTTCTTCCGCTTCTTTGAGTTTTCTTTGTTGTTCCTCCAGAGCTTTAGCTTTTTGCTCAAGGTCGGCTTTGGCTTTGTTAGCTTGCTTGGTTAGAGAGTCAATTTCATCTCCCAATTGATCCGCCTTGTCTTGCAGTTTTTCTGACTCTGGACGTTTGGCATCCTCAGCTTTGGCTTTTTCAATTTGAATTTTTATCTCTTCAGGAAGATTCCTCTCATTATAAAACTTATTGCTATTTTCAGAGGCAGGTTTAGCATTCTCTGTTGGTAATTCATCCAAAACATCGGTAGCCTTGATAACACCACTTTCAATTGCGTCTAGTAAATCTTCCTTACCAATTGCCGCTTTAGCTGCTTGAATAGCCGCTTCCTTATCAGTAATACTCTTATCTTCCCTAATTTTAGCTTCCGCTTCCTTTTCAAGCTCTGTCAAGGCTGCTTCAAGATCAGCTTTAGCTTTATCTTCTTTTTTCTCATCTGGACTCTTCATTTCTTCTATCTTCTTAAGAGTCTCGTTGAATTCCTCGGTACGAGAATCAATCTCATACTTATAAGATTCCAGAACTTCATAGTCTTTGTCAAGCTCAGCTTTGAGTTTTTTATATTCTTCTGAATCCTCTGTTTTCTTTTCAAGTTCTTTAAGTTTCTTCTCAAAGTCAGCTTTAAGTTTATTTGCTTGATTAGTTAGAGAGTCAATTCCATCTTCCAATTGATCCGCCTTATCTTGCAGTTTTTCTGAATCTGGACGGTTCTTGTCTGCTTCTCCGGCTGCATTAATTTTTGTTTTTATTTCATCTGGAAGTTCCTTCATTTCACTGTACAGTTGACCGGTAGTAGTTGAAGTACTTTCATCTCCTGTTGGCAAGTCTTGCAAAACTTGACTAGCCTTAATCGCACCACTTTCAATCGCTTTTAGTAAATCTTCCTTACCGATTGCCTCTTTTGCTTTTTTAATAGCTGCTGCTTTGTCCTTAATTTTGTCGTTAGCATTAATTTTATCTTCTGCAGCCTTCTCAAATTGCGTCAAAACATCTTCAAGGTCATATTTCGCTTTCGCTTCTGGGTCTTTGTCTCTCGCTTCCTTTGCTTTTTTGAGAGTGTCATTGAAGTCGTCAACACGAGCATCAATATCTTCCTTATAAGACTCAGCCAGTGCTAAAGCCTTTTCAAATTCAGCTTGTGCAGCTTCATGAGCTGCTTTCGCTTCTTCTAGTTTTTTCTCTTCTTCTACCAGAGTTGCAGCTTTTTTCTCAGCTTCGGCTTTGGCCTTATTAGCTTGCTTGGTTAGAGAGTCAATTTCATCCCCCAATTGATCCGCCTTATCTTGCAGTTTTTCGGATTGTGGACGTTTGGCATCAGCCTCCTGGGCTTTTTTGATTTTAGCTTTTATCTCTTCAGGAAGAGAAGAGTCTTTGCTAGTAATAACTGGATTTTCATCTTCCTTTGTTGGCAATTCCTTCACAACATCACTAGCCTTGATTTGACCATTTTCAATCGCTTTCAGTAAATCTTCTTTACCGATTCTCTCTTTTGCTTTTTTAATAGCTGCTGCTTTGTCCTTAATCTCATCGTTAGCATTAATTTTATCTTCTGCAGCCTTTTCAAGTTCTGTCAACGCCTTCATCACTGCTTCTTTAGCTTCAGCTTCTTCCTTTTTAGCAGCAGCTAGCTCAGCATCAGCAGCCTGTTTAGCTTTTTCAGCTTTTGCTTTTGCCTCATCTGCACCTTTAGCCTCATCTGCTTCGGATTTCGCTTTCTTAGCAGCTTCTTCAGCTTTGGCTTTCGCTTCCTCTACTTTTTTCTGTAGTTCAGCAACTTTAGCTTCAGCTTCTTTTCTAGCTTCTTCCGCTTTTTCAAGATCCTTTTTAGATTTTTCGGATGCTTTGCTAGTGTTAGTAGTATTTGATTCATCAGCTTTTACAGCCAATTGCTGAACGCTAGTAAGACTAGCCCCTAAAACTACCGCACTGGCTAGGCTAGCAAAAATCATCTTTTTCTTCCCCATTTAGGTCACCTCTTTATTATTATTTTTAATCACCTGAATCACCTGA
>NZ_VMMR01000096.1:2576-3200 GCF_013277285.1 Streptococcus sp. 339
CTGAATCACCTGAATCACCATTATTATACTCTTCTACAACATATATGTCAAGTATTTTCCCAATGTTTACCCAATATTTATCTAAAATTATGATTCGGATAACTCCCCCTAGTCTGGTCAAAGTGGAAATTGGCCTAAAACAGATTTTTATGGTGGAATTTAGTGTGAGACGTTTGAGTTAGAAATGAGCCCTACTATGACAAAACATAAATACCTGACCCTTTCAGACCCTCATGAATTCTCTAGGCTGGAGATTTTGGCTCTATAATATTTGTAGTAGGAAAATCCCCTATGGATATTATGGAGCCTATTTTGTTGTAGAAAAAAGTCCCGTATCATCTATAATGAAAAGCAACCAAACCATCATTAGAAAGAATCATATGGAACAATTACATTTTATCACAAAACTACTCGATATCAAAGATCCTAATGCCCAAATTATGGATATCATTAATAGAAGGAAATCATTGCTAAACTGGATTATGAGGCTCCATCTTGCCCAATTTGATTCAGAAGAAGTTCATCATCGCTTAGAGGACTGTATTTGCCCTGACTGTCAGGGAGATCTAAAAGAGATTGGAGCAACCCTTCAAGGACAAGAATTAGTCTTTATTCCTGCGCAAT
>NZ_VMMR01000097.1:0-12679 GCF_013277285.1 Streptococcus sp. 339
GGGCTTTTCTATCACTCCCCAAATAAATTCATCAGAAAGTCGTGATTTCTATTGAAATGAGGACTTTCTTTTTAGTATAATAAAGTTAGAAAATAGAGAGGGAAGATGATGAAAGACTTATTAAAACTCATTCAACAACAGAGTGCTACAATTGATAGTCTCACCAATGAACTTACCCTTCTGCGTGAACAAGTGGCTTATCTAACGCAAAAGCTCTATGGAAAATCCTCTGAGAAAAGTGTTTGTCCATCTGGACAAGTCAGCCTTTTTGAGGAGGAAGTTTCATCTGATGAAGATGGAGATGTTCCCAGTTGAAAGAGAAGAAATCACCTATAAACGTAAGAAAGCTAAAGGGAAACGTCAAGCTCTTCTTGCCCAATTTGATTCAGAAGAAGTTCATCATCGCTTAGAGGACTGCATTTGCCCTGACTGTCAGGGAGAGCTAAAAGAGATTGGAGCGAGTCTTCAAGGCCAAGAATTAGTCTTTATTCCTGCGCAATTAAAACGCATAGATCATATCCAACACTCTTACAAATGCCAAGCATGCAGTGAGAAAAATCCGAGTGATAAAATTGTGAAAGCTCCTATTCCTAAAGCCCCTTTGGCGCATAGCCTTGGCTCAGCTTCTATTATCGCTCATACCATCCATCAGAAGTTTAATCTGAAGGTCCCCAATTATCGCCAAGAAGAAGATTGGGCTAGGATGGGTTTACCAATCACACGTAAGGAAATCTCTAATTGGCATATCAAGGCGAGTCAATATTATTTAGAGTCCCTTTATAAGCTTTTACGAGAAAAGTTGTTAGAACAAGCTCTTCTTCATGCGGATGAAACCTCTTATCGGGTCTTAGAAAGTGATAGCCATCTGACCTACTATTGGACTTTTTTGTCAGGAAAATCAGAGAAACAAGGGATTAGGCTTTACCACCATGATCAGCGTCGAAGTGGTTCAGTAGTACAAGAATTCCTAGGAGACTATTCTGGCTATGTGCATTGTGACATGTTGCGGCAGTAACTTAGGACTTTAGTCCTCTAGTTCTGCCTATGCGATAGCAGTCCAAGGTTTAGGAGCAAGGCGACGCTAAGCTTGGTAAACTGCGAACCGCTAGAAGCTTATCGTCAACTGGAAGAAGCTGAACTTGTTGGATGTTGGGCGCATGTGAGAAGGAAATTTTTTGAAGCAACCCCCAAACTAGCAGACTCTCGTAAACAAAGAGGTTTTAGAGGCTTGTTTACCATGGAATAAAGTTGTACAAGAAAAGTGCAAATAAGAAATCTCCAGATTAGGAACTATCCGTGAGTTCTCTAGTCTGGAGATTTTTCAATATACTTCGTTATTGGGCGGTTACAGTTGAAATAGTACACTTTGATTTCTAAGACATTGTTAGAAATTGGTTTAAATTCCCTAATCAATTTGCGCATGTTTTATTTCATTTTACGATAGTACGTTGAAACTTTTCAAAAAGTACTAGAAATTGACTTGAATCCCCCAATTGATTTGTTCAGATTCACTATAAATAAAAAATTAATAAGTGGGATAGGAAGTTAGCGTCAACTAGGATAGTATCTTGCTTAAACACAGTATATATGGGACTGATATAAGTCCATAGGCCCTATTAGAGGATGTTCTGGTGTCTTATTTACTTGTTTTTATAGCATTAGTAGATAGAATCAGCAAATAAAAAAGTAGTTCAAATGCCTGGCAGCAAAAAATCTCAACGATTCACTTAATATAGACTAAAGTTTAGAGTTTAAGGAAAGTAGGGCTAATATATTGTATGAAAAATAAGATTGTTTTTAAGCAAAACTCTTGAAAATGATTGAAAAAAGAGTTATTATAGATGTATAGTAAAAAGCAAACGCTTACTTAATCAAGGAGGACAGTTTATGTCATACAAAACAAGCAATGCAGAAGGGCATGTAGATTTCATTAATACCTATGATTTGGAGCCAATGGCGCAACAAGTGATCCCTAAAGCAGCATTTGGCTATATTGCTAGTGGGGCAGAAGATACTTTCACTTTAAGAGAGAATATCCGTGCCTTTAACCACAAACTCATCGTTCCACATACGCTTTGCGATGTTGAAAATCCAAGTACAGAGATTGAATTTGCAGGTGAAAAACTATCCTCACCAATCATTATGGCGCCTGTTGCGGCTCATAAATTAGCGAATGAACAGGGTGAAGTGGCGACTGCGCGTGGTGTGCATGAGTTCGGTTCTCTTTATACAACCAGTTCTTACTCTACTGTTGACCTTCCAGAGATTTCTGAAGCCCTTCAAGGGACACCTCATTGGTTCCAATTTTACTTTAGTAAGGATGACGGTATCAACCGCCACATCATGGACCGTGTGAAGGCTGAAGGTTATAAAGCGATTGTCTTGACGGCAGATGCTACTGTAGGGGGCAATCGTGAGGTGGATAAGCGTAATGGTTTTGTCTTTCCAGTTGGTATGCCGATTGTTGAAGAATACCTACCAGAAGGTGCTGGTAAATCAATGGACTTTGTTTACAAATCAGCTAAACAGCGCTTGTCTCCACGCGATGTAGAATTTATCGCTGAATACTCAGGACTTCCTGTCTATGTCAAGGGACCACAATGCCGTGAGGACGTTGAGCGTTCACTTGCTGCGGGAGCTTCTGGTATCTGGGTAACCAACCACGGTGGTCGTCAAATCGACGGTGGACCAGCCGCTTTTGACTCGCTTCAAGAAGTGGCAGAAGCAGTTGATAGACGTGTGCCAATTGTCTTTGACTCTGGTGTTCGTCGTGGTCAACACGTCTTTAAAGCCTTGGCTTCAGGAGCAGACTTGGTAGCTATTGGTCGCCCTGCTATTTATGGTTTGGCTCTTGGTGGTAGTGTTGGTGTGCGTCAAGTCTTTGAACACTTGAATGCGGAATTGAAGACAGTTATGCAATTGTCTGGAACTCAGACCATTGAAGATGTCAAACACTTCAAACTTCGTCACAACCCATACAACCCAACCTTCCCAGTTGACCCTCGTGACTTAAAATTGTATTGATAAAAGAGATTGCCTCCACTGAATGTGGAGGTTTTTCTTCGTGTATTGGAAGAATAAATCGCTATAAAAAACTATATAAAGATATTTTTCGGTCAAATATCTTGCTAGGGCTTTCAATTTCTGTTATAATGGTCTAGTAATTAAATAATAAAGACATTTGGGGTGCTTTAGGCTGAGATGATACCCATTGAACCTGATACAGTTAAGACTGGCGAAGGGAAATGTGAACAGTTTTTTTCGTATGGTGAAATGAACGGTCTAATCTTGTAAGTCAACTCTAATTCTTGATTGTAATTGGAGTTTTTTGTTTATATAAACTGGATAGGCTTGTTTAGGTAGCTCTCTGTAAATGCCCTCGATGTGCTTTAAAAGGATCAAGTGGAATTACGATTTTACTTGGTATTTCTTGGTGTTTTATTAATTACTAACAAGTAAAGAGAGGAGAAGTAAATATGGAAACACAGGTTTATGCATTTCAGCCAGGTTTGACTGTTGGAGAATTATTAAAAAGCAGTCAGAAGGATTGGCAGGCTGCAATCAATCATCGTTTTGTTAAGGAACTTTTTGCAGGGACAATTGAGAATAAGGCCTTAAAAGACTACCTGATTCAAGATTATCACTTCTTTGATGCCTTTTTATCCATGTTGGGTTCCTGCGTAGCCCACGCAGACCAGCTTGAATCCAAGCTTCGTTTTGCCAAACAACTAGGCTTTCTTGAAGCAGATGAAGATGGCTATTTCCAAAAGGCTTTCAAAGAGTTAAACGTATCTGAGAATGACTATCTAGAAGTGAGCTTGCACCCTGTAACAAAAGCCTTTCAGAATCTAATGTACTCGGCAGTGGCTTCATCAGACTATGCCCATCTTTTGGTCATGCTGGTCATTGCAGAAGGACTCTATTTAGACTGGGGTTCTAAAGCTTTGGCTCTTCCTGAAGCCTATATTCATTCGGAATGGATCAATCTCCACAGAGGTCCTTTCTTTGCAGAGTGGGTTCAATTTCTGGTTGACGAACTCAATCGTGTCGGAAAAGGTCGAGAAGATTTGACAGAGCTTCAGCAACGCTGGAATCAAGCGGTCGCTTTAGAATTAGCCTTTTTTGATATTGGTTATGATGCCTAGAGAAGGCTCATGATATTTACAAATTTGATGAGTTAATACTCTTCGAAAATCTCTTCAAACCACGTCAGCTTCACCTTGCCGTAGGTATGGTGTTCTATCTGCAACCTCAAAAAAGTGTTTTGAGCTGACTTCNNCAAAGCAGTGCTTTGAGCAACCTGCGGTTAGCTTCCTAGTTTGTTCTTTGATTTTCATTGAGTATAAATCATTCAATGTAACTGAAAAATTTCTTAACGAAAGATAGAGATAAACCGAAATCAGTAGATCGTATAAAGTGAAAAGGAAGGAATTCAATATGACAAGTTTAAAATTATTAAAAGAAAAAGCACCATTGGTCATTTGCATCACCAATGATGTGGTAAAAAATTTCACAGCAAATGGATTAGTAGCACTAGGTGCATCACCAGCTATGAGCGAGTACCCAGCAGACTTAGAAGATCTATTAAAATATGCTGGAGGATTATTGATTAACATTGGGACTTTAACGGATGATAATTGGAAATTATACCAAGCTGCTCTGAAAATTGCAGAGAAATATAATGTCCCAGCAGTTTTAGATCCTGTAGCCTGTGGAGCAGGAGAATATAGAAAAAAAGTAGCAGATGATTTAATCAACAATTACAAACTAGCTGCGATTAGGGGGAATGCTGGAGAGATTGCTTCTTTAGTAGGTATAAATGTGGCATCTAAAGGAGTAGATAGTGCTGGTGTGGATAATATTGATGAGATTGCTCTAGCAGCCAACGCTAAGTTTCATATTCCAATAGTAGTGACTGGAGAAGTTGATGCCATTGCTGTTAATGGAGAAGTGGTAACGATTCATAATGGTAGTGCCATGATGCCAAAAGTCATTGGGACAGGATGTTTATTAGGGGCAGTGGTAGCAAGCTTTATCGGACTAGAAAAAGGTCAAGAATTGAAATCATTAGAAACAGCAATGTTGGTTTACAATATCGCTGGAGAAATGGCAGAAAAACGTCCAAATGGACATCTTCCTGGAACATTTAAAGTTGAATTTATGAATGCCTTATACGAGATTTCAGATGAAGATGTAAAGGAATTCAAAAGAGTCAAGTAAAATGTTTCATAAAGAATTACTAAAACTATATTTTATTTGTGGAACGGCTACTTGCCAAGGAAAAGATCTATATAGAGTCGTTGAGGAAGCCTTAAAAGGTGGTATAACCTTATTTCAATTTCGTGAAAAAGGTGAGGGAGCCTTAGAAGGTAAAGAAAAAGTCGAAGTAGCAATTAAACTACAGGATCTTTGTAAAAAATATAATGTTCCATTTATCGTTAATGATGATATCGATTTGGCAATGAAAATTGACGCTGATGGCGTACATGTAGGTCAAGATGATATTGGTGTTGATGAAATTAGAAAATTGATGCCAGATAAAATAATTGGTCTTTCTATAAAGAACGAGAAAGAATTTCAACAGTCAAAAGTTGAATATGTAGATTATGTTGGTGTTGGTCCTGTATTTGATACCCAGTCAAAAGATGATGCTGGTGGCGCTATAGGTTATGAAGGTCTTAAATTGATGAGAAAACTATTGCCACAAATGCCCTTAGTTGCAATTGGTGGGATACAGACGCAACATATTAAAGACATTATGAAGACTAATATGGATGGTGTTTCAATCATTTCAGCAATATCGTATGCAAAAAATATAGAAAAAACTGTTCGGGAAATGAGTGAACAATAGGTATCTATCTAACCCAAGAAAGATCTGCTGTCTTTGAGAGTGCAAGGCTGTATTTCCAGTTCAATTTCTTGAACTAGTATAAAATGTGTGTTATAATAATCACATAATTAAATAATAAAGACATTTGGGGTGCTTTAGGCTGAGATGATACCCATTGAACCTGATACAGTTAATACTGGCGAAGGGAAATGTGAAATGTTTTTTTCGTATGTCGAAAAGAACGGTCTAATCTTGTAAGCTGAACTCTAATTCCTATCTGTAATTAGAGTTTTTTCTTTTACGAAACTGGATGAAGATGATACAAAGTATTTAGTTCGGTCTTCTTGAGTGCCCCACTTTTCTTTAAAAAAAGGAGTTTTTTATGTTGAAAAAATGGCAGTTAAAAGATGTTATCTTGCTTGCTTTCTTGTCTATCTTTTTTGGTGGGGTTTTCGTTGGTTCAGGATATGTGTATAATATTCTCAGCCTACTCTTAACACCTCTTGGTTTACAGGCTTTTGCCAATGAAATCCTCTTTGGACTCTGGTGTATGGCTGCACCCATTGCTGCCATTTTTGTTCCAAGAGTGGGAAGCGCAACGATTGGAGAAGTGCTAGCTGCGCTTGCTGAAGTCCTTTATGGTAGCCAATTCGGTCTAGGTGCCCTTTTGTCTGGCTTGGTTCAAGGTTTGGGAAGTGAACTTGGTTTTATCGTAACCAAGAATCGCTATGAAAGTTGGCTCTCTCTAACTGCTAATAGTATTGGGATTACGCTTGTTAGCTTTATCTATGAATACATTAAGTTAGGTTACTACGCCTTTTCACTTCCGTTTGTCCTTTCCTTGCTTGTGGTACGTTTTATTTCTGTTTATTTCTTCTGTACCATTTTGGTTCGTGCCATTGTCAAACTCTATCATCAGTTTGCAACTGGAGGAAAGGCATAGATGGGTCTGGAATTACGGGAGATTCAGTCCCCAATTTTTTCGGAACCGATTGATTTTACTTTTCATGATCAAGCCTTTACCTTGTTAGTTGGGAGCAGTGGTTCTGGAAAATCGAGTCTCTTTCAAATGATTGCCCAAGTCAGTTCTCTTCCCTATAGAGGTCAAGTACTGATAGATGGGAGCGAGGTCAGTCAGCTTTCTATCATCGAACGTGTCCAGACGGTTGGTATTCTCTTTCAAAATCCCAATCATCAATTTACCATGGAGAACTTGTTTGAGGAGCTGGTTTTTACCTTGGAAAATATCGGTCATCCTGTTCAAGAGATTGATTCTAAAATAGCAGGGGTGGTCCAGCAATGTCGCTGCAAGGCAATCTTGCACCGTCCCATTCATCACTTATCAGGTGGGGAAAAGCAAAAGGCTGCCTTGGCTGTTCTCTTTGCCATGAATCCTAGGGTCTATCTCTTGGATGAGCCCTTTGCTTCCATTGATCGCAAGAGTAGGATAGAAATCTTGGAGATTCTAAAAGAGTTGGTCTCTAATGGGAAGACAGTCATCCTGTGCGACCATGATTTAACGGACTATGAAGCCTATATCGACCATATGGTGGGGCTAAGAGATGGCCAACTAAGGGAAGTGTTTCAAATCCCCACCTCTGAGATGACACAGGTTGCTTCAAAGAAAGTTGGTTCTAGCTCAGAACTATTCCATATGGATCGAATGACTTGTGAGCTGGATAAGCGCTCCCTCTTTTCGATTGCGGATTTTACATTTTACCAAGGAATTTCCTGTATTTTGGGTGATAATGGTGTTGGGAAATCAACCCTCTTTCGCTCCATTCTTCAATTTCAAAAGTATAAGGGACGCATTACCTGGAAGGGGACAGTCCTGAAAAAGAAAAAGAGTTTGTACCGTGACCTGACGGGTGTTGTTCAGGAAGCTGAGAAACAGTTTATCAGAGCCAGTCTGCGAGAGGAACTTCAATTAGATGGACCTGATTCTGAAAGAAATCAGCGTATTCTTCAAGCCTTACGATATTTTGATCTGGAGCAGTCACTCGATAAGAGTCCCTATCAATTAAGTGGTGGCCAGCAAAAGATTCTTCAGCTCTTGACCATCTTGACTAGTAAGGCTTCCGTGATTTTGCTAGATGAACCTTTTGCAGGTTTGGATGATAGAGCCTGCCATTATTTCTGTCAGTGGATTGTGGAGGAGAGGAATCAAGGAAGAAGTTTTTTGATCATTAGCCATCGTTTAGATCCTTTGATCTCTGTGGTTGATTATTGGATTGAGATGACTAGTCAGGGTCTCAGTCATGTGAAAGAAGTGACCATTGCCAAACCACTCACATCTCAGAGTAGCAATACTCAAGGGGAGGTGAGATAGTGTGGTCAAAGTAGCAACCCAGACACCAATTATCAGTCTCTTCTTGCTGATCTTATCCTTGGAAACATCTTTCATTCCTTCGATTGCTCTGAATCTTTCGGTAGTCGCATTTTGTATTCTCTTTATGCTCTATTACCGTCGATTTAAAATGTTAGCTTGGATGATCATACTTGCCATTTTACCATCTTTTGCCAACTACTGGGCAGTTCAGTTACACGGAGATGCTTCACAGGCAGTCATGCTTGGAACGAGGGCCTTTGTGACCGTTTGTATTGGCCTTGTCTTTATTTCTTCTATTTCCCTAAAAGAGCTTCTCTTGTACTTGGCTCAAAAGGGGCTATCACGGTCATGGGCCTATGCCTTGATTGTGGTATTCAATTCCTTTCCCCTTATCCAGAAAGAAATCAAATCCCTCAAAGAAGCTTGCCTATTACGCGGTCAAGAACTACATTTTTGGTCGCCCTTGATTTACAGTAAGGTTCTGATGACGGTCTTTAGGTGGCGCCATCTTTACCTGAGAGCTCTATCGGCGCATGGATATGACGAACATGCACAGGTGGAGAATCGCTATCGGACTTTTTATATTCCTCAAAGGACAATATTTATCTACCTGTTTTTCTTTTTATTACTTCAAACCAGTCTATTTTTATAAAGGAGTTATTATGGAATTTACAGATATTGCGATGGAATTATCAAAGGAAGCTTGGCAGGCTTCCTTTCATCACCCCTTTGTATTACAGTTACAAGAGGGAAATTTAGACCCTGCCATTTTCCGCTATTACCTGATTCAGGATGCCTACTATCTGAAGGCCTTCTCAGAAGCCTATCACCTCTTGGCTGATAAGACTTCAAACCAAGAGATGAAAAGACTCTTGAAACAAAATGCTCAGAGTCTAGTGGAGGGTGAGTTATTTATCCGCCAACAATTTTTCAAGGAATTGGAAATCAGCGATCAGGAAATGGAGCAACATCCAATCGCTCCAACCTGTTATCATTACATTTCTCATATTTATCGGCAATTTGCAGAGCCAAACTTGGGCATTGCTTTTGCGAGCTTGCTGCCTTGTCCTTGGCTATATCATGATATAGGCAAATCACTTAATCTTAAACCATCACCAAATCCTCTCTACCAACAATGGATTGAAACTTATATTACGGATGAGTTAGAGCAGCAGATCAGAGAGGAGGGAGCATTGGTCAATCAGCTCTATCGCGAAAGTGATGATACAGACAAGCAAAAAATGTTAGATGCCTTCCACATCAGTGTTCATATGGAAGCCAAGTTTTGGGAAATGGCCTACCAACACCAGACATGGAAGAGCGATTTACAGTCTTTAGAAAAAGGAGAATAATAAACATGAGAAAGCACCAATTACAAGTTCACAAATTAACCATTTTATCTATGATGATTGCCCTTGATGTAGTCCTTACACCTATCTTTCGGATTGAGGGAATGGCACCGATGTCCAGTGTAGTCAATATTCTAGCAGGAATCATGATGGGACCTGTTTATGCCTTGGCTATGGCTACAGTGACAGCTTTTATCCGTATGACAACTCAAGGGATTCCACCTTTAGCTCTTACAGGAGCAACTTTTGGAGCCCTCCTGGCAGGTCTCTTTTATAAGTATGGTCGAAAATTTTACTTTTCTGCCTTGGGAGAAATTGTGGGAACAGGTATTATTGGTTCTATTGTTTCCTATCCTGTTATGGTACTCTTTACAGGATCGGCTGCTAAGCTTAGCTGGTTTATCTACACTCCTCGATTTTTCGGAGCAACCTTGATTGGTACAGCGATTTCCTTTATTGCTTTTCGATTTTTAATCAAGCAGGAATTCTTTAAAAAAGTGCAGGGATATTTCTTTGGTGAAAGGATAGAATGATGCAGGAATTGATAAATCCTTTTCCTCTGGGAACGAGTTCTCTTATTCACTGTATGACCAATGAGATTTCTTGTGAGATGCTGGCAAATGGGATTTTGGCTCTGGGATGCAAACCTGTCATGGCAGATGATCCCCGTGAGGTTCTTGATTTTACTAAGCAAAGTCAGGCTCTCTTCATCAATTTGGGGCATTTGTCAGCTGAGAAGGAAAAAGCAATCCGTTTGGCAGCTTCTTATGCAGCTCAAGTTTCTCTCCCAATGGTAGTAGATGCGGTTGGCGTAACAGCTTCATCCATTCGTAAGAGCTTAATTAAAGACCTTTTAGATTATAGACCTACGGTCCTTAAAGGAAATATGTCGGAAATCCGAAGTCTTGTTGGCTTAAAACATCACGGCGTTGGGGTCGATGCGAGTGCTAAAGATCAAGAAACGGAGGATTTGCTTCAAGTCTTGAAAGACTGGTGTCAGACCTATCCTGGTATGTCATTCTTAGTCACAGGTCCCAAGGACCTCATCGTTTCGAAGAATCAGGTCGCTGTACTGGGAAATGGCTGTGCAGAATTAGACTGGATAACAGGGACAGGAGACTTGGTTGGAGCCTTGACAGCCGTTTTTCTCAGCCAAGGAAAAACTGGTTTTGAAGCTTCTTGCCTAGCAGTCTCTTATCTCAATATCGCTGCTGAGAGAATAGTTGTTCAAGGAATGGGATTGGAAGAATTTCGTTACCGAGTACTCAATCAGCTTTCGCTTCTAAGGAGAGATAAAAACTGGTTAGATGCCATCAAAGGAGAGGTTTATGAATAGAGAAGCACTTAGACTATATCTGGTAACCAATCGCTATCAAGATTCCGTGGAAAGCTTTCTTGCAAAAGTTGAGACTGCCTGCCGTTCAGGGGTTACCATAGTCCAATTGCGAGAAAAAAATCTCACAACCAATCAATATTATCAGCTGGCAAAACAAGTCAAGGAAATAACAGATGCTTATCAGGTACCCTTGATAATCGATGATCGGTTGGATGTTTGTCTTGCGGTTGATGCAGCAGGTCTGCATATCGGAGATGATGAATTACCCGTTTCGGTTGCCCGACAAGTCTTGGGACCTGATAAAATCCTAGGTGTCACCGCTAAAACGGTTAAAAGAGCTCTGGAAGCAGAAACATCAGGTGCAGATTACTTGGGGACAGGAGCCATTTTCCCAACTACCACCAAGGAAAATGCACCTATCACCCTGATTTCAACCTTGAAAACAATTTGTCAAACGGTCGCCATTCCAGTAGTTGCTATTGGCGGCTTGACATCAGAGAATATTGATCAGCTTATGGGCACGGGTATAGCTGGTGTAGCTGTAGTGCGTGATTTGATGCAAGCAGAAGATATTGAGGCAAAAACGCAAGCCTTTTTAACAAAGTTGCATGACATTATTTCCTAACTAATACTCAATGAAAATCAAAGAGCAAACTAGAAAGCTAGCCGCAGCTTGCCCCAAGCCCTGCCTTGAGGTTTTAGATAAGACTGACGAAGTCAGCTCAAAACAGTGTTTTGAGGTTGCAGATGGAAGCTGACGTAGTTTGAAGAGATTTTCGAAGAGTATAAAAACTCTCTAATTCCCTTAAAGTGGGAACTAGAGAGTTTTTTTAATCTTTAAAGCTTGTATGGTTGACTGGGCCAGAACCATGACCGAGTTGAGGGGCGTCTTGGATGGCTTTTGTGATAAAGGCCTTGGCCTTATCAACTGCCTGGTAAAGGCTCTTGCCCTTGGCTAGTTCAGCCGTAATCACTGCAGCAAAGGTACATCCAGTACCATGGGTGTGACAGGTTTGAATTCGTGGGCTTTCCCAGACAAATTGATCATCCTTGGTAAAGAGGAAATCCTTGGCACCGCCTTCGAGATGCCCGCCTTTAATAACAACGGACTGAGGACCAAATTCTTTTAAAATCAGGCGACCAGCACGCTGCATGTCTTCGGGGTCATGGATTGAAAAACCAACAATCTCTTCTGTCTCAGGAAGATTTGGCGTAATAATAGTTGCTAGAGGTAGTAAGTTTGTTTTGAGATAGTCTCTAGCAACTGAGTCGATCAAGGCATCTCCGCTAGTCGCTACCATAACTGGATCTAAAACATAGGGACAATCCAGCTTTTTAAGATAGGGCTGGATGATTTCCATGATTTCGGTAGTTGCCAACATCCCAGTTTTTACAGCCTGAGGTGGAATATCAGAAAAGACACTGTCCAATTGGGCTTTCAACATTTGAGGAGAAACGTGCTCGATCAATTGAACACCTCTGGTATTTTGAGCGACAAGACTGGTTACAACAGCCATTCCATAGACATCTCTAGCTTGGAACGACTTTAAGTCAGCCATAATGCCAGCACCACCACTAGGGTCAGTACCTGCAATGGTCAAAGCAACGGGTAAATAAGTCATCTAAAACCTCCCAACCAACTGAAGTTTGTATTCTTAAGAACAAGCTAATCTGTTTCAGGAAGGCAATAGAAGACTGCTAGTCCCCATTATCATTTCCACTTCCATCAGCTAGCATTACCTAGATTGAGTCAAAGGGTCTAACAGTCGTTAATCTCAGCTTTACGCACCCCTAGTAGTTGTTTTCTTTTTTCTTTAGTATAGCATATTTTTATT
>NZ_VMMR01000098.1:0-1428 GCF_013277285.1 Streptococcus sp. 339
GGCTACTATATAAACGCTTTGAGAACGGTAAGTTGACTTGGCCAAGTACAGAAAAGGATGTCAAAGCTCTCACACCAGAACAAGTAGACTGGCTGATGAAGGGCTTTTCTATCACTCCCCAAATAAATTCATCAGAAAGTCGTGATTTCTATTGAAATGATGCCTTTCTTTTTAGTATAATAAAGTTAGAAAACAAGGAGGGGAAGACGATGAAAGACTTATTAAAAATCATTCAACAACAGAGTGCTACAATTGATAGTCTCACCAATGAACTTGCCCTTCTTCGTGAACAAGTGGCTTATCTAACGCAAAAGCTCTATGGAAAATCCTCTGAGAAAAGTGTTTGTCCATCTGGACAAGTCAGCCTTTTTGAGGAGGAAGCTTCATCTGATGAAGATGGAGAGGTTCCCAGTTGAAAGAGAAGAAATCACCTATAAACGTAAGAAAGCTAAAGGAAAACGTCAAGCTCTTCTTGCCCAATTCGATTCAGAAGAACTCCATCATCGCTTAGAGGATTGCATTTGCCCTGACTGTCAGGGAGAGCTAAAAGAGATTGGAGCGAGTCTTCAAGGCCAAGAATTAGTCTTTATTCCTGCGCAATTAAAACGCATAGATCATATCCAACACTCTTACAAATGCCAAGCATGCAGTGAGAAAAATCCGAGTGATAAAATTGTGAAAGCTCCTATCCCTAAAGCCCCTTTGGCGCATAGCCTTGGCTCAGCTTCTATTATCGCTCACACCATCCATCAGAAGTTTAATCTGAAGGTCCCCAATTATCGCCAAGAAGAAGATTGGGCTAGGATGGGTTTACCAATCACACGTAAGGAAATCTCTAATTGGCATATCAAGGCGAGTCAATACTATTTGGAGCCCCTCTATAACCTCTTGCGAGAGAGACTATTGACTCAGCCCTTACTTCATGCGGATGAAACTTCTTATAGGGTGCTAGAGAGTGATAGCCATCTGACCTACTATTGGACTTTTTTGTCTGGGAAAGCTGAGAAGCAAGGAATCACGCTGTACCACCATGATCAGCGTCGAAGTGGTTCAGTAGTACAAGAATTCCTAGGAGATTATTCTGGATATGTGCATTGTGATATGTGGTCTGCTTATCGTCAACTGGAAGAAGCTGAACTTGTTGGATGTTGGGCGCATGTGAGAAGGAAGTTTTTTGAATCCACCCCCAAGCAAGCAGATAACTCATCCTTAGGAGCTAAAGGTTTAGCTTATTGTGACCAGTTATTTGCCTTGGAAAGAGACTGGGAGGTTTTGCCAGCTGATGAACGACTACAGAAACGTCAAGAAGAGCTCCAACCCCTAATGGAAGACTTCTTTGCTTGGTGTCGGCGTCAGTCGGTTTTACCTGGTTCAAAACTAGGAAGGGCAATTGAATACAGTCTCAAGTATGAAGAAACCTTTAAGGCC
>NZ_VMMR01000099.1:0-1455 GCF_013277285.1 Streptococcus sp. 339
TCAAAGATTATAGAAGAATGATTTGGGAAGATCAGCCAAAGAGAGTAATAGCCTCGTATTTAAAATAGTCTTTGTACCTAGCAGTATCCTGAGTACGGCGGGACACGTGAAATCCCGTCGGAATCTGGGAGGACCATCTCCCAACCCTAAATACTCCCTAGTGACCGATAGTGAACCAGTACCGTGAGGGAAAGGTGAAAAGCACCCCGGGAGGGGAGTGAAATAGAACCTGAAACCGTGTGCCTACAACAAGTTCGAGCCCGTTAATGGGTGAGAGCGTGCCTTTTGTAGAATGAACCGGCGAGTTACGTTATGATGCGAGGTTAAGTTGAAGAGACGGAGCCGTAGGGAAACCGAGTCTGAATAGGGCGCCTTAGTATCATGACGTAGACCCGAAACCATGTGACCTACCCATGAGCAGGTTGAAGGTGCGGTAAGACGCACTGGAGGACCGAACCAGGGCACGTTGAAAAGTGCTTGGATGACTTGTGGGTAGCGGAGAAATTCCAAACGAACTTGGAGATAGCTGGTTCTCTCCGAAATAGCTTTAGGGCTAGCGTCGACATTAGAGATTCTTGGAGGTAGAGCACTGTTTGGGTGAGGGGTCCATCCCGGATTACCAATCTCAGATAAACTCCGAATGCCAAAGAATTATGGTCGGCAGTCAGACTGCGAGTGCTAAGATCCGTAGTCGAAAGGGAAACAGCCCAGACCACCAGCTAAGGTCCCAAAATAATTGTTAAGTGGAAAAGGATGTGGGGTTGCACAGACAACTAGGATGTTAGCTTAGAAGCAGCTATTCATTCAAAGAGTGCGTAATAGCTCACTAGTCGAGTGACCCTGCGCCGAAAATGTACCGGGGCTAAAACAATTTACCGAAGCTGTGGATACCTTTATAGGTATGGTAGGAGAGCGTTCTATGTGTGATGAAGGTATACCGTGAGGAGTGCTGGAACGCATAGAAGTGAGAATGCCGGTATGAGTAGCGAAAGACAGGTGAGAATCCTGTCCACCGTAAGACTAAGGTTTCCAGGGGAAGGCTCGTCCGCCCTGGGTTAGTCGGGACCTAAGGAGAGACCGAAAGGTGTATCCGATGGACAACAGGTTGATATTCCTGTACTAGAGTATGTAGTGATGGAGGGACGCAGTAGGCTAACTAAAGCAGACGATTGGAAGTGTCTGTCTAAGCAGTGAGGTGTGAATTGAGTTAAATGCTTAGTTCTATAACATTGAGCTGTGATGGGGAGCGAAGTTTAGTAGCGAAGTTAGTGACGTCACACTGCCAAGAAAAGCTTCTAGCGTTTAAACATACTCTACCCGTACCGCAAACCGACACAGGTAGTCGAGGCGAGTAGCCTCAGGTGAGCGAGAGAACTCTCGTTAAGGAACTCGGCAAAATGACCCCGTAACTTCGGGAGAAGGGGTGCTGACTTTACGTCAGCCGCAGTGAATAGG